>JBKJOH010000312.1:0-6301 GCA_046593295.1 Polaromonas sp.
ACCCCATCGACAGCACCCAGCGCGGCTCTGCCATCTGGTCATAGACCTTGCGCAGCGCCGGGCCCATTTTGTTGCACAGCGTACCGGCAACAATCATCAAATCCGACTGGCGCGGACTGGGACGAAACAGCATGCCAAAGCGATCAATGTCATAGCGCGCCGCACCGGCGTGCATCATTTCAACCGCGCAGCAGGCCAAGCCAAACGTCATCGGCCACATCGAGCCGGTCTTGGCCCAGTTGACCACCGAGTCGTAACTCGTGGTCATAAAACCTTCGTTAAAAACACCTTCAAGTGACATACCCGTACCTTATTTGGTCAGCTGCTTGATGAGCTTTCGGCGAAAAATGTCGCAATATTGACAGGCTACTAGGGCGGGTCTACTCCCAGTCCAAAGCGCCTTTTTTCCACTCGTAAATAAATCCGACAACCAAAATGCCCAGGAAAATCATCATGGACCAGAAACCGACCAAACCGATTTCCTTGAGCGCCACCGCCCAGGGGAAAAGAAAGGCAATTTCAAGGTCAAAAATAATGAAGAGGATGGCGACCAGGTAGTAACGCACATCAAACTTCATGCGGGCATCTTCGAAGGCCTCAAAGCCGCATTCGTAAGGGGAATTTTTTTCGCTGTCCGGTTTGTGCGGGCCAAGAAGCCGACCCAACACCTGCGGCACAACACCGACACCCACGCCGACCAGAATGAACAGAAGTACAGGAAGGTATTGGTCGAGGTTCATCGTGGACTCAGATTCTGCTCAGATTCTGGAAAGCCGTTTTTGCAGTGATACCAGTTTGCCTAAGAGCAGGGTTATTGGGGTCAGACGCCAATTTGATTGCGATGCAGAGCATCGCACCCGGATGGCGTGCCAAAGGCACGATGAATTTGGACTCTGACCCCAATAACCCCTTTTCAATTTGGTGCGGACGGCGAGACTCGAACTCGCACACCTTTCGGCACTACCCCCTCAAGATAGCGTGTCTACCAATTTCACCACGTCCGCGCTTAAAAAATCATTTCTTAACTGCCTGGATAGCATGAGGAAACCCTGCGGTTTTTGGCCCTCCAAACAACTTGGGAGTTTACCCTGCAATCTGGCCCTGCCCTCTAGCCAGGCGCTGCATAACAGCTTATTTCGTAGGGATTTGCGCGGCACCCGATGCAGCTGGCGCAGGCGGCGCGACTGGCACTGCAGCGTTACCTGCGGCAGGAACAGTCGTTCCGGGAATTTGGGCTGCACCGGAAGCTACAGGTGTCGGGATGGGCGCGCTGACGGCAGCGCCTTCAAGAACGCTGGTGCCGGTGCGCGGTTGCGCATTGCCATAATAGGCCAGAGCCAAGGTGCAGGCAAAAAACACGGCGGCCAAAACGCCCGTGGTGCGCGACATAAAGTTGGCGCTGCCGCTGGCCCCAAACAGGCTGCCCGAGCCGCCGCCGCCGCCAAACGCCGCACCCATGTCGGCACCCTTGCCATGCTGCACCAGAATCAGGCCAATCATGACGAGTGCCGTGAGCATTTGCACAGCCAAAACAATGGTCAAAATTACATTCATATTTACTCCTAATTTAATAGCTGCTCGCGCCTATATCTATTGGGCTGCAGCAATAATTGTTAAAAAATCTGCGGCTTTGAGCGAGGCACCGCCGATCAAACCACCATCAATATCGGGTTGCGCCAGAAGCGTTGCCGCGTTGGCCGCATTCATACTGCCGCCGTACAAAATTTTCACGCGCTCCGCCTTGCTGGTTGCCGCTTTCAGTTGCGCGCGCAGCACAGCATGTACTGCTTGCGCCTCTTCCGGGGAGGCGGTTTTGCCTGTGCCAATAGCCCATACCGGCTCGTAGGCCACCACGATCTCACTGATGCAATGCCCGTTCGTGTGAATCACGGCGGCCAGTTGGCGTTTGACAACTTCTTCGGTGTGCCCAGCTTCACGTTCGGCCAGCGTTTCACCCACACACACGATGGGTGTGATGCCAGCGGCCAAAGCGGCCTTGGCTTTGTCAGCTACCAATTGATCGGTTTCAAAATGGTATTGGCGGCGCTCTGAATGGCCGACGATGACGTAGCGGCAGCCAAAGTCTTTGAGCATGGCCGCGCTGACTTCGCCGGTAAATGCGCCCGCCTCTTGGCTAGACACATCTTGCGCGCCCAAATCAATAGCGGCCCCTTTTGACGCATGAATCAAAGCTTGCACTTGCGCAAAATAGGCGGCAGGCACACAAACAGCTACGTCACAAGCAGGCTTGTCTACGCCAGCAGTCAGGCCAGCAGCCAAGGCCGCCAGCAGTGCCTCATTGGCCGCAAGGCTGCCATTCATCTTCCAGTTTCCAGCAATCAGTTTTTTCATGTTGCGGATGTCTGCCAGGTCAAAACGATTTTGCCGATGTGCTGGTTCGACTCCATCAGCTCGTGTGCTTTGGCAGCATCACTGGCGGCAAACGTGCTGTGAATCACTGGCTTGATGGCACCACTGGCAAGCAGTGGCCAGACTTTCTCTTTCAGGGCGGCGGCAATGGAGGCCTTAAATTCAAGCGAACGTGGGCGCAAGGTTGAACCCGTGATGCTCAAGCGCTTGCGCAGCACCAGACCGGCATTGAACTCAGCTTTGATGCCACCCTGTACTGCAATGATGACCATCCGCCCGTCTTCTGCAAGGCATCCAACTTCACGGGCTACATAGCTGCCAGCGACCATATCCAGAATCACGTTAACGCCTTTGCCGTCGGTGATTTTTTTGATTGCCTCAGCAAAGTCGGCGGTTTTGTAATTGATCGCATGGTCTGCGCCGAGTGCAATGCAGGCCTGACATTTTTCATCACTGCCAGCCGTCACGACAACGGTTGCACCCAAGGCTTTCGCCATCTGGATGGCCGTTACACCAATGCCGCTGGAGCCACCCTGAATCAACAAGCTCTCGCCTTTTTTAAGAGAAGCACGTTCAAACACGTTGCTCCAGACCGTGAAAAAGGTTTCTGGCAGCGAGGCTGCTTCAACATCGCTGAGTCTGCCCGGCACTGGCAAGCACTGCCCGACAGGTGCGACGCACAACTCGGCATAGCCACCGCCCGCAACCAGCGCACAAACACGGTCACCGACTTTAAAGCGCGCCATGGCCATCGCTTTTTCATCGCCCGACAAAATCACGCCCGCCACCTCAAGACCCGGAATGTCCGAAGCCCCTGGTGGCACGGGGTAGTTGCCGGTGCGCTGCAACACGTCAGGCCGATTGATGCCGCTGGCCGCCACGCGAATCAGTACCTCGCCCGCACCCGCTACGGGCGATGGACGCTCACACAACTGCAGCACGCTGGGCGCGCCGAAAGACGTGATTTCAATGGCTTTCATGATTTCCAGACGGTTGGGAGCAATTTAAGGCTGTAGCCCAATAAACACAGGCGTGAGCAGCTCCTAAATTAGTAGCAGATCAGTTGTGTTCCTGATTTTGTGCAGGACGATCCAGCAAAGCTTTCATCGACAGCTTGACGCGGCCTTTTTCGTCGGTTTCCATCACCTTGACTTTGACGATCTGGCCTTCTTTGAGATAGTCAGAAACCCGCTCAACGCGCTCATGGGCAATCTGGCTGATGTGCAGCAAACCGTCTTTACCGGGCAACAAATTAATCAGCGCACCGAAATCCAAAATCTTGGTGATCGGGCCTTCATAGACCTTGCCGATTTCGACTTCAGCCGTGATCTCGGCGATGCGGCGCTTGGCTTCGTCGGCCTTGGCGCTGTCGTTCGAGGCGATGGTGATGGTGCCGTCTTCTTCGATGTTGATTTGCGTACCGGTTTCTTCGGTCAGCGCGCGAATCACGGAGCCGCCCTTGCCGATCACGTCGCGGATCTTCTCGGGGTTGATTTTCATGGTGAACAGGCGCGGTGCGAAGTCAGACACTTCTGTTTTCGCCTCGCCCATGGCCTCTTGCATCTTGCCCAGGATGTGCATACGGGCTTCCTTGGCCTGGGCCAATGCAACCTGCATGATCTCTTTGGTAATGCCCTGGATTTTGATGTCCATTTGCAGCGCAGTGATGCCGTTGGTGGTACCGGCTACCTTGAAGTCCATGTCGCCCAAGTGATCTTCATCACCCAGGATGTCGGTCAGTACGGCAAAGCGGTTGTCGTCTTTAATCAAACCCATAGCGATACCGGCTACGTGCGCCCTCATCGGCACGCCAGCGTCCATCAAACTCAAGCAGCCACCGCAGACCGAGGCCATGGACGACGAGCCGTTGGACTCGGTGATCTCGCTGACCACGCGCATGGTGTACGGGAATTCTTCCTTGCTTGGCAGCACGGCAATCAGTGCGCGCTTGGCCAGACGGCCATGACCAATCTCGCGGCGCTTAGGTGAGCCAACACGGCCAGTTTCACCCGTAGCAAACGGAGGCATGTTGTAGTGCAGCATGAAGCGGTCTTCGTAGTCACCGCTCAGGGCATCAATACGCTGCGCGTCACGCTCGGTGCCCAGCGTGGTCACGACCAGCGCCTGGGTTTCGCCACGTGTGAACAGGGCCGAACCATGGGTGCGCGGCAGCACGCCGTTACGGATTTCGATCGGACGCACCGTACGGGTGTCGCGGCCGTCAATACGCGGCTCGCCCGCCAGAATCTGGCTGCGCACGATTTTGGCTTCGATGTCAAACAACATGCCTTCCACGGCCACGCTGTCAAACGCGACACCGTCCAGCTTCAGGTCAACCATCACGACGGCATACGCTTCGCGGCAGGCGCGGGTACGGGCCTGCTTGTTGCGAATTTGGTAGGCCGCGACAAGTTTTTCTTCTGCCAGCGCCACGACTTTGGCGATCAGCACGTCGTCTTTGGCAGGCACCTTCCAGTCCCACACCGGTTTGCCCGCGTCACGAACCAGTTCGTGAATCGCATTGATGGCGATGTTGCCCTGCTCGTGACCAAACACGATGGCGGCCAGCATGATTTCTTCAGACAGTTGCTTGGCTTCGGACTCGACCATCAGCACAGCGGCTTCGGTACCCGCAACCACCAGATCCATAGTGGAATTGACGAGCTGGGTTTTACCGGGGTTCAGCACGTACTGGCCGTCGATATAGGCCACGCGCGCAGCGCCAATCGGGCCGTTAAATGGAATGCCCGAGATGGCCAGCGCCGCGCTCGATGCGATCAGCGCAGGGATGTCGCCTTCGACTTCAGGATTCAGCGACAACACATGGATGACAACCTGCACTTCATTGAAGAAGCCTTCAGGAAACAGCGGGCGAATCGGGCGGTCGATCAGGCGCGAGGTGAGGGTTTCAAACTCGCTGGGGCGGCCTTCACGCTTGAAAAAGCTGCCGGGAATGCGGCCTGCAGCATAGGTTTTTTCGAGGTAATCAACCGTCAGAGGAAAGAAGTCCTGGCCGGGTTTGGCATCCGCCTTGGCAACGACAGTCGCCAGCACCACGGTGCCGTCCATGTCGAGCAGCACAGCGCCGCCGGACTGACGCGCGATTTCGCCAGTTTCCATCGTGACCTTGTGCTGGCCCCACTGGAATGATTTGCTAACTTTATTGAAAATGGTCATGTTCTTTTCTCCATTAATACATGCACTTGAGGCAGTGCGAGAGGCCCGGAATGTTGGCTAGTGAGAACGATGCCATTCCAGAAAATAGGGTTTTTGTAACCCTATTTTGTGGAATGACACAGCGCGAACCCGTTTTGCCTTGCTCCGAAGTAAAAAGCGCCTGAGCTAGTCAACTAACTCAGGCGCTTTTTGTTGGTTTTATAAATTACTTACGCAGGCCAAGCTTGGCGATCAGCGCGGTGTAGCGGGCAGCGTCTTTGGACTTCAGGTAGTCCAGCAGCTTGCGGCGGCGGCTGACCATGCGCAGCAGGCCGCGACGACCGTGGTGATCTTTGGCATGGGTTTTGAAATGGGGCATCAGTTCATTGATGCGGCCGGTCAGCAGCGCCACTTGAACTTCTGGGCTGCCAGTGTCACCAGCGGCTCTGGCGTTGGCCTGGACAATGTCCGCCTTGATTGATTTTGCGATCATGATTTTTCCTTTAACTTGCGAGCGATGCAGCTTTCCCACTGTGGGAGTTGGCCGCTGTCGTCGTGTGCGCCGCCTAGGGGTTATTGGAGTCAGACGCCAATTTCACTGCGATGCAGAGCATCGCACCCGGAGGGCGTGCCAAAGGCACTATGAATTTGGACTCTGACCCCAAAAACCCATTTTTTGGCACAGCCTTGGATTATAGCCCACCAGTGGTGCAAGGCCCAGCTCTGAGAGATTCCAGCGCGGCTTCACGTCAAAGGTGTAGCCCGCTGGATTTAC
>JBKJOH010000154.1:0-9540 GCA_046593295.1 Polaromonas sp.
CATGCACCACTATGACTCGCCGCCCACGGGCGGCGCTGATCAACACTCTGGGTGTCTGGCCAGGGCGGTACGCCGTCTTGGCCACTGACTCAGGCTAAAGCGCATCGAACAGGGGTAAGCGGTGATGCTGGGTGGACTGACCCACAGCGCGCAGCGCAGCTCAATCTAAAAGTCAGACCGCCCGGCATGACCGCGCTGCTGGCCGTTGCTGCGCGACAGCTTGGAGGTGATTGGCAATGACGGTACTCCGCCGTTGCCACTGACTGAAACTACAGACTCACGCGATAAGAAAGCGGTGATGTTGGCTGCGTTGCCATCAGCGCGAAGCGCCAATCAGCAGGCAGCGTTCCCGGCATGACCGCGCTGGTGGATGTGGCAGGCAATTCAGTTAAAGAACGCCTGCACTGCTCCAATAAAATCGTGGGTAACCCGCTCGTTCACGTCTTCGCCAATGTTCAGCCTTTCGATCAGCTCGTTCTGGTGCCCAAACATCTCCAGCAGCAACGGTCTGAGTTCCTCCTGGTCGAACGACCATCCAACCATTCCCGGCTCACCAACCACATTTTCACCGGGTAGCAGCAGCGCCAAAACCAGCGGCACAGTCTGGTCTATGCGGCTGGCGAAAAAAGACCAATACGGCCATGCCGCAAACAGTTTGGCAAACCATTCCCGCACTTCTGGAATGGCCTCAAGCTCGCGGGGGTCATGGTCATAGCCGTGGAATACCAACGTCACTGCACCCTCGGCACTCATGGCCGAAGAACGGTCACCGGTCAGGCTTTTGAGCGCGGCCAGCACTTCCGATATGTCGCCAGCCGTGATTGCGGCAGAATCACAAACAACAAAAATTTGCTGATCTTTGGCGGGTGAAAAGCGAGAGATGGGCATTGGATGGAAGTTTCGATTAACGATTTCGTCGCCGGTTAGGTCGAAGAGACGGCAAATGATTTCGTCGATTTCTCGACCAGGCAAGATGTCCAATTATCCCCAAGCCGGAAACCCCTTGCTCAGAATCGCCTTGCGAACCGGGTCGGTCAACCGCACCCCATGCACCTCATACAGCAGCTCGTGCGCGTCATCCGGCACAAACTGCTGCGCATCCTCCAGTGTCGGTGCCGTCGCCAGCAGCACATTCTCCGCCGTGTAAACCTCATAACCGTTTTCTGACTGCTTGATGGCGAAATTGGTCGGCACAAACACCCCAAGTTTCTCGCACACGCCGCCGCAGGGCTTGAGCATCCGGTTAACCTCGCGCGGCAAGGTGCGGTCATACAATTCATTCAAACCCGTTGCACCCAAGCCCTTGAAACGAAACACCTGGTGCGCGCCCCGCGTCCACGTCACCGCATCCAGCCCACGGCTTGCAGCGTGCAACAAAATCAATTTCATCACCAAGGCTGGCCACTCCTTGTAAAACGGCGGGCACTGGTCATCACCTGAATCCATTTCCCCGGCGCTAATGGCCTTGCGCGCGAGCTGAGCCCAATCACTTTGCACTTCGTGCAGCAGCAGCACCCGCTCACCATCAGCCCCCTCGCGCACGTCACATCGAACATGCGCCAGCACGTTGCGAATGCTGAAATGACTTGAAAAGAAACTGATCGGATAGAACGGCAGCGTAATCAACCACTCCGTGTAGTCCTTCCCTCCAGTCCATGCGTAATGCCGCCATTTTCCCAGCGCCATTCGTTTCGGAAAGTGCTGCTTGGCATGACTGGCCGCCAGCGCTTGGGCAGTCTCAGACGTGGGGAACAGAGCCTGCTTCGCAACATTGCGAATCACAGACCCGCGATACGTCACTGCCTGCCAGTGGTGCTCTGGCCCCCAGAGTGTGTCGAACTCAACCTGCTCAATCCGATAACCCAGCACCGGGTCAAAACCGACAACGTTCCTTGCTAGTCCAACCAGCGCTTTGGGTAGCTTCTTTGTGCGAAGCAGGGCTCTGGTGGGCGCTGAAGTAAAACGCAATTGCCGTTGTGCGTCATTCTGAAGCGGTATCACCGACATGCGTAAATCCTGAAAATCACACCAGCCGATCAAACCATTCGCCGTCGCCTGCTCGCCAGAATCATCAAGCGCCATCAACTCTGGTATCAATTGAGAACAATTAAGCTCTTCAGTTCGCAATCCGCTCTTCTGAAAATTCTGAATCGTGCCAAGCCACTGATCTCCCTTTGCCTTTGATTTCCCCATGCCCATTAGCCGCTGCTTCAGGGTGCTGTAGATGAAGGGCACGCCGAAGTCGTTGTCCGCCTGTGCAGGAGGCAAGAATGGCCCCGGCTGATTACGCACCGCGCGCTGCTCGCTGACTTCCCGCAGATGTTGGCCCACGTCGGCCAGCCACCCCCGCGCAGTTGCGCCCTCGACGTTACTTAGCAATTGGTTTACACGCTCCAGCGAGATATGCCCATGCTTGCCCGCCAGCAGGTCAGCCCAAGTGCATCCTGTCAGTGCGGGCACTGCTCCTGACAAATCCACAATATCCACAAAAGCCTGCGGCTGCATCGCACTGGCAGGCGTGATTAAAGCAAACGGGTTGATCTGCCCCATCTGCGTGTGCTCCCATAGGCGGCGCGCCGAAATTCCCAGCGCGCAGCCTTTAAAATTCCAACCAGCATAATTGTCGAGCAGTGTCATGGGAAAGATAGGGTAGCGCAGGCATCAATTGTTCAGCGTACCTCTTACCCCTCATCACCCGCAGAACCATCGTAGAAGACCTTGCCGGTCATCCTTGAAATCACGATGACGCGACTACTTCTGAGCATCATTCCATCCTTCCCATCCCCCCAGGGTGCATAGACAAACCAGCATGGCTCGTCCGGGATAACCCCGTACATCTTGAACCTGTCCGGCTTCTTGCTGTAGCAATGAAACTCTCTGCGATCATCGTTGCAAACCTGCGCGACAATCTCCAGCGCTTTCTGCTTTGTGATGGAAGGGAACGACCTTATGCTTGAATGCTGTTTGCGTATCATCAACGGCTCCAGTTTATGAGACGAGCCAACAGTCCGCACTTCCCCATGCGCAATAAAAACTTACCGACGCTCCACGGGTGGCGTGCGTGATTCCACCCGATTAGCCGCCTCGAATATCGAATATGGGCTAATGCCAGTCTGGTCGATGTTTTTCATCAGTTTGCTCAAATACTCACGCGATCTGGACTTGACGCCATTGCGCTGGCATACCAGCCAGCAAACAGCCTCAGCCTCGGCTTCCCTAATTTCATAAGAAAGACCCCATCGTGCAGGCCATCGCCCCTTGCTATCTGCACCAACATGCCCACAGTAAATATGCCCCAGTTCATGCGCCAGCGTCGCAAAGCGGGTGGGCAGATCATGCTTGGCATTCAACCGAATACGAAAACCACGCACTACCTTTTCTTGGCCGGTTTCGAAAATACAAATTCCTTGGAAGGTTTCGGGGAGGACACTAAACCCCGCTGCCGTACCCGCCAGCAAAACGCCGTACTGTTCTGATTCCTCCACTTCAATCTCATACTTCTCAGCGGCCTTCAGAGTTTGGTCATAGATTTTCTGCGACAACTCTCCCGTGGCAAACAGCGAGCTATCTTTCGCGCCGGGCAAAGGTCTGCCCTCGGTATCTCCCTGCTCGAATACAAAGGCCACCGGCCCGAACGGGCGGAGTATGACTATCGGAATAGCATCCGGCTTGATTACTCTGCCAAAGTCCTCCCATTTATGGCGGGTAGCTACCGCACCCGCGCCGGGACGCTGCACCATCACCAGCATGGCGTTATAAATCGACATATTGCTGAACCGCACCACAAAGTCCAAAAACTCATCGAACGCCTGCGAACCCTTCGTAGTGAGCGCTTCTAAAAACATTTGATCGATTGCCGAACGGCAATCCTCAAAATGCGCCAGCCGATTACCTGCTGCCACGGTGAATTGATCATCCTGACTAAGCACATCATCCACAGCCATACAGATTCCTTCGCTCAAATTGTGTTGCAGGTTAGCCCTAGCAGCGGGTGGCGCAATGGAAAGAATAGGGGAAGTTGCTTTGGCATCCCTACAAATACCGCTTCAATCGGCGCTTTGATCTGCGCGGCCTCGTCGCTCGACTCATCGTCGACGTGGCGCGAGTCAGTCAAAAAAAAAATGGTCAGAGCGCATGCCGAGGCAGGTTTCTACTCAAAAATACATTGCCGATCAACGGTTCCGAGATCGTCCTATAAGGGACCGATTAAGAGACCAAAGGGGCCACGGACTGAAGTCGACTGGACAGCCCAGCGACAACGCGTGGAAGCCCGGACGACACCCAGGACGGCAGTGACTCAAGGCTCGGAAGCGATAGGGCCTTCAGCGTCTTGTTGGCCTGCCTGCCATAGCTATAGCGGTACCTGTTGGCCCGTATACATGCGCAGTAGTACAGCATCTGGCTGTCAGTCATCTCCACCAACGGAGTTAGATAAAAGAGATCGCGTCCGGAGTAATACGGTTCTACCTGCAAGAACGTGGCAAGCACGGAACCGCCACCGGCAACCGACAAGGTTCGGGCAGGGTTAGGGCTAAGACTCGGGATAGCATCCACCCGCGCTGTAACTCCATTATTGCGGTCTGAACGACCAACAAATGGAATCCCGGCTGGGTCGGGCGACATCCTGTTGAGCTCTAGGTTGACACCGTAGGTAACGCTGAAAAGCTCAGAAAGAAGGACGAGGTTCATGCTGATTCGTCCCATTTTTGATCTTGCACCTCAGGCTCCCCCTGTGTCCCCAACAAACGATACCCGACGTACGTACGAACAGTTTCATCGAAGGCCTGCTGGTCGATAACCGAATAGTCGGTCTCCATGTAAGCCTCGGCACACCACTCATCAGAAGCGGAGACCTTCTGAAGAACGCTTTCGCCCGGATGAACCTCGCGATTGCGAAAAGCCTCAACCCAACGGTCTCGAATCGAAGGCCATGAATCGTTGAGGTCGATTCGCCCCTTGTGTTTCGTCTTCACAAAGCCATCGCGCTTCCAGTAGCCAAACCAAGTTTTTCGGTTCTCGGTGGCATGGGAACGATGGGCCGTAAACACCATGATGCAAGTAACAGTACCGACCGGATAGAAGAGCTGATCAGGCATCGAAATGACCGCTTCAAGGGTGTGCTCTTTGAGTATCTCAGCTCTGAGCGAATTCGCTGACAAAGCGCAACCCATGGGAACGATTGCGATCCCAGTGCCACCAGGGTTCAAGCAGTCGAGCATGTGCTTGGCGAACTTGAGCTCATGCAAGTCACTATCGCTCTGGCTATATGGCGGGTTCACCATTCCAACGTTGCAACCATGGCGCTTGATCTCCTTAGTAATCGCATCGTCAAAACAACTGCCTTGATACAAATTCGCCTTGCCATCGCCGCGAAGAATCATGTTTGACGCCGCCAGCGCGAACATGTTGGGTTGCTGCTCAACGCCGACCAAGCCATGCTTACGAATGCGATCCCGGTCCACGTCAGTCACTGCTGACTTGAACATCTGGTGCATAGCAGAGATGAGGAATCCGCCTGTGCCACAGCAGATGTCTAAAACTCGGCTGTCCTTAGTCACGTTCACCAACAGCGCGAACAGCTCGGTGACATGCCGCGGTGTGAGGACGATACCGAGGGCCTTCTTGTCGCCGCCGGTGTACTTCAGGAACTCGCCGTAGAACTGACCAACGACGTCGAAATCGTGATAGACACTGATGAACGGCCAGACCTTGCTATTGAGGCGATCGATCAACTCGAACAACGGGCCTTTCGGGTAGGCCTTGGTCGGCTTACCAAGCTCGGGATGAACCTCGACGCTTGAGTAAGGCTGGGTCATGTTGTCCTTCTTCGCCTGGGGAATCTCAGCGCGCTGGATCTCATCTTTGATGACCCTCATCCACTCCCGCTGCAACTGCGCTGGGGTGTGCAAGCCGTACGACACCGCGAAAGCCCTGTTGCGCAACGCAATCAAGGTGCCACTAACCAGGAGCGGCTTCTCGCTTTCCGTCAGCTTCGCGTGATCACGCATGAACTCATGTAGATCGGCTGCAAACGCCATCAGCTCGTCAAAGCGCATGCGCTGGACGGCTGGGTCGAACGTCGCGTTCTCGATGTAGTCAGCCCAAGGGATGATCTTGTCGACCTGAGCTCCACCCTTTGCGACAAGGACCTTCGGCTTTTCACCGCCCTTGTGCCAAAGATATGTCGACAGCGAAGCTGCCTGCTTGGTCTCCCCACTGACCGCCAGCGCGATAACGTTGAACTCGCGGGAAAGTGCTTTGGCGTAGTGCAAGGCCCCATCAACCGAAAATCGCTGCACGCGCTTCGCACGGGCAGCGCCGTCCTCAGAGAGGGCCTGGCCGTCGACGATCGCATCGACAACAGAACTAGCGTGGTCGTTGGTGTCGGCCTTGCACTCAACAATCACCAGAAAATCCGCAGCGCTAGGCGCACTAATGATGAACTCCGGTGCGCCAGCACCACCCCCACCTGACTTGCTGGCCGCTTTGAGTAGCTTCTTCACCGCCTCAATGTTGCTCTTCTGCTCTTCGACATGGACGTCAGACGCCGGGTTGTAATAACCATGCTCCCGAAGGTCGTCGCGAACAATGTTCTCGGTCTTGCGTTCGTTTTTACTCATCGCCTCGCCTCGGCGAACACAAGTTCAAGGACTTCTCGCGTCTGGACCAGTTCCTGGCCATGGCGTTTGCTCCATTGATCTGTCGCGAATCGTTGCGCGACATCGAGGTCAATCTGCATGCCTAGCGGCTCGGCTCTATCACATGATCCCGATACGCCGGCAGCAATGCCTTGGGGGTCAGCTTGTTATCGCCTTGAATCAGCAGGTTTTCCGCCGCCGGGTCACCATGTGCAGATTGAAACTGCAACAGGTGATAGGGAACGTCGGCAATGGTGGGCTGCGCCTGGGCCTTGTTGACCCAATTGAGGAATGACATTCGTAGTTTTGGAGTTGGCTATACGCAATTGTTAGTGAATAATGTTTGCGAATACGCAAATACTAACACCAACAATTTGCGGATACGGTTTGCGTAGTACGAAGGGGAAAAACACAATCACCGCATGAAAATCGGTGAAGCAATCAAGAAGCTGCGCTTAGATCGTGGGGCGACACAAGAGGACGTGGCACTGGAAGCCGGGACTAATGCCGGCAATCTTTCACGCATTGAAAGGTGTCAGCAACAACCCGCGCTTGAGCTTGTGGAAAAAATTGCAGCGGCGCTTGATACCACAGTGACAGACTTGTATGCCTACGCAGAAGCCGATCAGACAAAGGCAACAAAGAATAAATCCAAAGCAAAAGGCAGCGGTGAATCTGATTCAAATACGACAATCCTGTTTCGCCGTGTCTTTCATCAGCTAACCCCTGAAAGCAAAAAGCTCGCCGTGGAGTTCGTCAAGTTGCTCAACCGCACCCAAGGCGGAAAATAAACAAGGGCTGCTTTGGTCTGCGTACAATCGCGCACCCACAAGCAAGCGCACAAGACAGCATGACACCCCAGGCATCCGAGATATTCCAACGGCCATTAGCCGACATTGGGGTCGGCAGCGGGCTGGGTCTGGAATATGACGTGACAAAGGGCATAAGGGGCAAGCAGTGAGTGCAATTCCAGATGCCTATTTGAAGATCATCGAACCGCTGATCGCCACTGCGCGCGGCTTCCTTGAGAACGGCGAGAAGCTGGCACCGATGGCGTTTGTTGGCAGCTTTACGGCGGGTAGCGCCATTCCGGTGATGCTTGAAGCGGGAAGTGATGCCGCCAAAGACAAGTCTGCGCTAGGGATCAAGCTGGCTGCCGAGCATACCGACGCTGATTTTATCTTCCTGTTGACGGAGGCATGGTCACTGCGCAAAGACAAGATGCACTTGATGGAAAAGATTTATGAGAAATACGGCTCCATCGGCGCATCACCCTATGCCGTGGATATTGTCTCAATGACGCTGGAAACCCGACACGGGGTCTGGTTCGCCGAGGTGCCGATCAAACCCAAGGGCATCAGCAAGAAGCGGCGCACCTTCACAGCGCCGGCGTTCCGCCATTTCAAAGAGGCGGCTGGCAGGTTTAGCCACTTACTGCCAGAAAAGAATGCCGACGAATCAGCGCCGATGACATTGCATTAAGGTTCGGCGGCACGATCGGATGATTCCATTGTCCAGCCAGCCATCGAGACCATGACTTGGCTCATTCAATTTATTTGATCAACGTTTCCACACCGGCATCGCGCATTTTGCGGAATACCGCTTCCGCAATTTCGTCGGCGTTCGACTGTAAGACTTGATGCGGGTTTGCCAACCCTTTCAATATTTCCGCCTGCCGCTGCCTGCCAACTTCCCCGTAGCTGGTAAAGGTTGTCAAAACATTATCGTGACCAAGATTTTGACTCCACGCCTTGAACTGTTCCGGGGTCTTGCACAATTTCTGTCCGAGCTGGACAAGGGTATTTCTGAAGCTGTGCGGGTTAAAGTAGGGTAGGCCAACATGGTCGAAGGCTTCCCGAAAGATGGCGCATATAGGGGCTGCGGTACTCCAGTGCTCGCGCTTTAATCCGATTACTTCAAACTGCTGACTTGCGCCAACGGCAACTTCTGTTGAGGGGAAAAGCGGATCGTCATTGCCCCAGAGCTTTCCTTTCTTCAGGTAGTTGACCCAGTCAATCACGATCTGGCTATTTTCATCCCCAACAGCGAAAAAGTCGGTGTGGATTGTTTTGCGGAATTTTGTATTCACTTCGCGGGCATCTTGGTCAACGCATCCTTGCTCAATGTCGATATGCTTGAGTTTCAGCGAGGCGATGGCTTTGTCCCGTATGCCGGTCAGGATGGTGAAGGCGAACAGGGCGCGGTTGCGTCGTTCAATATCCGTATCGGCTGGCATCGCATCAAGGGCGCGCTTGATCTGCTCCAGTGTCGGCCATTTCTGTTCCCGCTTCGCGGTGGCGATATTGGTGTCATTCAGGGATAGGTTGAAATATTCGGCGACGGAATACTGAATGCGGATTTTGTAGCCGGGTTCACGCGAAAGCCATTGGAAAAACTGCTTCAGTTGCGTGAAGGTCGCGTGCAGTGTCGCCTTGCTCAGGTTCTTTCCGGTGCGTTGTGCTTTTTGTGCGGCGAGGTGCTTTTTGAATGCAACCGCCTGTTCAAAATGAAATGCCTTGAAGTCGCGATGTTTGGTATAGGTCTCGAACCGATGGATGGCGCTTGCCACACCATCCACAGACTGTTCACTGAGGCGCTTGGCACCCTTCAGATAAATGAAATATTTGTGCTTGATTCGTTCGTTGTTGGCGTTGTGTTTTGACATGGTTTGATGCTCCTATCTGAAGTCACTGTTTACGCTGGACTTGGCGCTATCGACTATGTGTCGCTACGCTTGCGGCAGCGTGATGTCCATGTGACCGCGAAACTGCGCCAGTTTTGCCAGGCTGGTACGCCGGTTCATGATCGTGCCGCAGTCTGGACACATGCCGACCAGGTTCCCCATCGTTGCAGTTTTGGGTTCATAGTCCACCATGCCGATGGCCGGTGCTTTCGGTGCGCG
>JBKJOH010000195.1:0-9124 GCA_046593295.1 Polaromonas sp.
AATTGCGGCGTTGCGCGGTGCTCGAAATCCTCACGTACCTGAAGTACGTTCCGGTTCCTGCGCTCCGGGCGCCTTGCACTTCATCCCGAAAATCTGAATTTCTAGAAGTGCCCTAAAAACAAACCCTCAAACCGCCCATCAATCTGCCCGTAGAGCATCCCGCAACTGCTGGCCAATTTCAGGTTTATCGGCGAAAGGGTCGGTCGGGTTGCGTGCCTGAAGAATGTCTTCCATTCGGGTCTGCACCGACTTGATGGCTTTGGGGTGGCTGTAGATGTAAAACTGGTTTTTAGCTACGGCATCAAACACCAATTGCGCCACGTCAGCTGCGCTGACTTTGCCTGAATCAACCGCCTTGCTGGTCATGGCTTGACCTACCAGTTGACTTTTGGTGGGCTTGCTGCCGCGCAACTCGGTTGGGCGATTTCGGTGGCTCTGGCTGATGCCGGTTGTCACAAAAAACGGGCACAGCACCGATGCGCTGATCTGGTCTGTGACCAGCGCCAAGTCTTGGTACAGGGTTTCGCTGAGCGCCACCACCGCATGTTTGCTGACGTTGTACACACCCATATTCGGCGGTGCCAGCAGGCCGGCCATGCTGGCAGTGTTGACGATATGACCTTGCCAGGCCGGGTTTTTTTTCGCGGCATCCAGCATCATGGGCGTGAACAGGCGTACGCCATGCACTACGCCCATGACATTCACCCCGATGAGCCATTCCCAGTCCTTCACGGTGCTCTCCCAGATCAAGCCGCCAGAGCCAACGCCTGCGTTGTTGAACACCAGATGCGGCGCGCCAAAGCGCTGCTGCACGGCATCGGCCAGGGCCTCCATCTCGCTGGCACTGGCTACATCAACGCGGCGCGCCAGCACTTGCGCACCCAGAGCCTGTAGTTCAGCGGCGGCAGCATCCAGCGCGTCTTGCTGCACATCGACGAGCACCAGGTTCATGCCCAGCCTGGCACCAATGCGGGCGCATTCCAAGCCAAAACCCGAGCCAGCGCCTGTGAGGACTGCGGTTTTGCCTTTGAAATCGGTGATCATGCTTCAACTTTCTTCAAAATATAGCCAATACGAGGGAAATGCACATGCACTGTGCCAGCACGTTCGTCGGTGCGGCGCAGTGTGTAGTGCATGCGGGTGGCTGCAATAAGTTCGCCTTGCGAGGGCTCCAGCCCAAAGTTTTCGCTCTTGATCACCACCTGGCTACCCAGCGCAATGCCATGCTCGTCTTGAAAAACATCATCATGTAGCGGCGCAGGCGTAGCGTCAGCAGCGATAGCCAGAGCATCTGCCGCGCTGCACTTTTCAAACGACGAATGACCCATCTCCGCCATACGGTCCATCCAGGCCAGCACGGCTGGCGTGGTGTTCAACACCCCAGCCATGGCGGGCGTGCGGGTGCGGGTGAACCACAGCGGGTGGTAGGCAGCAAAGTCGGCAATGCAGGGCAATGTGCCGATCAAAAACGGCCAGTCATCTAGCATGTCAGACATGCGGCGCAGATACGATTTGTAAGCCGCCGTTGCATCAGCGGCGGGCATGCGCGGCATGCCGCTGCGCATGGCCTGGCGGTCGTCGGCAAATGCTTTGACCACCTCTGGCGGCGTGTTGGCAAACACTTGCGCGATGCCGGGTGGCTGAAAGTTGTACGCCATGGCCGTCCAGAACAGCGTGGTGTCAGCCCACTGCGCTAGTGTGCGGCCCATGCCCTTGCTGGGTTCAGGGTACAAGCTGGGCTCGGGTTGCAAATGCTCCAGCACATCGCAAATGAGCTCGGTGTCGCAATAAATGTCAGCGCCGATTTGCAAAAACGGCGTTTTGCGATAGCCGCCCGTCAACGCCTCTACATCGGGCTTGGGCAAGATGCTGGGCACGATGACCGAGCGCCAAGCTAGCTTTTTGTAGCCCATGACCAATCGCATTTTTTCAGCGAAAGGCGACATCGGGTAGTGGTGCAGGATGAGATCAGCCATCGTCTATATCCTCAAGTTATTTTTTAAATCAGTTTGACGACTTGCTTGCCAAAGTTTTTACCTTTAAGCAAACCTAAAAATGCCTGGGGTGCGGCTTCAAGCCCTAGCGCCACTGATTCGCGCGGCTTGAGCTTGCCGGTGCCAACCAGAGTGCCGAGCTCTTTCAGTGCTTCGGGCCAGATTTCCATGTGCTCGCTGACGATAAAGCCTTGAATACGCAGGCGTGACATCAAAATCAACGCGGGGTAACTGAGCGGCACGGGCTTGCCGTCGTAACCGGCGATCATGCCGCACAGGGCGATGCGGCCAAAGTCATTCATGCGCGGCAACACGGCATCGAGCACCATGCCACCCACGTTTTCAAAATGGCCGCTAATGCCATTCGGGCAAGCTTCTTTGAGCGCTGCGGACAATGACGCTGCGTCTTTGTGGAGTTTGTAGTCAATGCAAGCGTCAAAGTGCAGCTCATCGACCGCGTATGTGCATTTCTCTAGCCCACCCGCAATGCCCACAACGCGGCAACCGCGTGCTTTGGCCAAGGCCGCAAACGCGCTGCCCACTGCACCCGTGGCCGCGCTGACGGTAACGGTTTGCCCTTCTTTCGGTTCAATGATTTTGAGCAGGCCGTACCAGGCCGTCACGCCGGGCATACCGACTGCCCCCAAGTAGTGCGACAGCGGCACATGCGTGGTGTCTACCTTGCGCAGCGCGCCCAATTGATCGGCACTATTCACGTTAACAACGCTGTACTGCTGCCAGCCACCCATGCCCACGACCTTATCACCCACGCTGAATTTGGGCGATTTGCTTTCTACCACCTCACCCACCGTACCGCCCTGCATCACCTGGCTCAGTGCTTGAGGCACGGCGTAGCTTTTGCTGTCGTTCATGCGGCCACGCATGTAGGGGTCAAGGCTCAAAAAGTGGTGTTGCACCAGCACTTGGCTGTCTTGCAGCGCTGGCGTGTCGACCTTGATCTGCTTGAAGTTGCTGGCGATGGCCTCACCAGTCGGGCGGTTGTCTAACAAAATTTGTTGATTGCGCGGCATGAAAAGCTCCTGAAAAAGTTATGTGGCAAGTTGAAGTTAATGAAGGTCGCTATTAATTTAGTAGCTGATCACGCCCGTATCTATTGGGTTTCAGTCATTTTTATGGGTTAAAAATGGCACAAAATCACGTCAAAACGACAAACCCAACAAAAACAGCGCCCTCAATCGGTCGAAATGACTCCAATCGTCCTTCCGCCCGCCGTGCTGATAGGCAAACGCTTAACGTATTTGAAGGTGCCAGTGGCATGGGCGCAGACCTTGCCTTGTGAGTCGTACAGCGTGGCTTCAGTAAAGGCCAGGGTGGCGGTGCGGTGTATCAGGCGGCCTTTGCCGGTGAGTTTGCTGCCGTCGCCAGGAGCTGGCCGCATGAAGGTGGTTTTCATCTCGATGGTGACGACACCCATGTCGGGCTGCACACTGCGCGCAGCCGTGGCCAGGGTCACGTCCATGAATGTCATGCAGGCCCCGCCATGGGTCACGCCAAAGGTGTTGAGGTGCTCGGGCTGCGGTGTGTAGCCAAGAACAGATTGCCCATCCTCAAATAATTCCAGCTCAAAACCGAGGTGGGAAACAAACGGGATTTCAGGGGTGAATTTAATACTCACCTTCAGGCTCCGAGTACCACACTGACCCCGCCATCGACTGCCAGCCATTGGCCAGTGATGTGCTTGCCGGCATCGCTGGCGTACAGCAGTGTGATGCCCTTTAAATCCTCATCATCGCCAAGTCGCCCCAGCGGCGCACGCGCGGCCATTTTTTCTTCGCCAAGCGCCTTGATGAGGCCGCTCGCCAGCTTGGTCATAAAAAACCCGGGACAGATTGCGTTGACATTGATTTTGTACTTACCCCACTCTGCCGCCAGCGTTTTGGTAAAACCGATGACGGCGGCTTTGGACGTGTTGTAGGCCAGCGTCTGCATCTC
The DNA here is from genome assembly GCA_046593295.1 of Polaromonas sp. GTDB lineage: Bacteria > Pseudomonadota > Gammaproteobacteria > Burkholderiales > Burkholderiaceae_C > Polaromonas. The sequence goes on from JBKJOH010000195.1 coordinate 3,948, forward strand.
GGGGCCGTTGCCGTTCAGGCCTGCGATGGAAGCGATGTTGATAATGCGGCCGGTCTTTTTAGGGATCATGTAACCGTTGGCTATTTGCTGCGACAGGATGAAGTAGCCCCGCACGTTGAGATTCATGACCTTGTCCCAGGCCGCTACCGGATGGGTTTCTGCCGGTGCGCCCCAGCTTGCGCCTGCGTTGTTGATGAGAATGTCTACTGCGCCCATGCGCTTAAGGGTTTCGTCGGCTAGACGTCGCGTGTCTTCTTCTTTGGAGCAGTCGGCAGCAATCCACTGCGCGTCAATGCCCGCGGCCTTCAAACTCGCCGCTGCCTGCTCCAGGTCTTCGGCCTTACGCGAATTCAGCATCACCCTGGCACCAGCCTCGCCAAGGGCGTGCGCCATTTGCAGGCCTAGTCCGCGTGAGCCGCCGGTGATCAGGGCGGTCTTGCCGCTCAGATCGAACAGTTTTTGGATGCTTCTGGGGGTCATTTTTTCTCCGTATCAGTTTTGAAGATGGTTTTCAAGAATCAGATGTCATGGTGGAACGTATATAAATCAAAATCGCTCCCACGACTGTCATCACGCCGCCAGCGGCAATCATCATCCAGCCGATGGCATCATCGGTTTTACCGACAAAAATACCGAGGATGAGCGTCAGCAAGCCGCCAAAAATCAGCGTCCAGATGATTTTGTGCAGTCGCGCCATCCGCGGGTGGGTGGGGTGGTTGGCACCCGGTTTGTAAAAGCCCATTAAAAAGCCTCCTCGGGCAAGTCGGCACACAGCAGGTTGCGGTTTTCAACCACCACCAGCCATGCCGTTATTTTCGGTAATTCATAAGCATAAAAATAGGCTGCAGCGCCCTGAAAACCAGCGCGAGCAGCTATTGAATGTGTAGCAACTTGAGCCATTGATGTAGTCGCAACATCCAGCCATATCCAGGCCAGCACGGTGTGGCCAAAGGCTTGCATGTAGGGTACGGCGTTGGCCAGTGCATCTTGCGGCTGGCCTGTAGCCCAGGCGGCTTGGGTTGCGGCGCTGACGTGTTGCAAAGCTATGCCGAGTGCGCTGGCATGGCCCTTGAGCTCTGCAACTTGTGCAGCTTTTTCCATCGTCGCCTGCATACGCGCCGCCAATAACGCCAGCCCCCTACCCCCCTCCATCAGCACCTTGCGGCCCAGCAAGTCCATGGCCTGTATGCCGTGCGTGCCTTCATGGATCATGTTTAAGCGGTTGTCACGCCAATACTGTTCGACCGGGAAGTCACGCATGTAACCGTAGCCACCGTGTACCTGAATGGCGAGTGAATTGGCCTCCAGGCACCATTCACTGGGCCAGCTTTTGGCGATGGGCGTGAGCACCTCCAGCAACATCCGTGCTTCGTCGGCGGCTTCTGGCGCGCCCGTGTGCTGCTCATCCACCAGCCGCGCGCAATACAGCTCCAGCGCCAGCGCGCCTTCGCAATAAGATTTTTGTGCCAGCAACATGCGTTTAACATCAGCGTGCTCGATGATGCGTATCTGCGGCTGCGTTGCGTCCTTGCCGCCAACACCACCAGCACCACGTATTGGCCTGCCTTGAGGGCGGTTTTTGGCGTAGTCCAGGCTGGCGTAGTAGCCCGCCATGCCCAGCATGGTGGCGGCCAAACCGACACCAATGCGCGCCTCATTCATCATGTGGAACATGCAGCGCAGGCCTTCATGCGGCTTGCCAACCAGGTAGCCCACAGCGCCTGGTTTTCCATCGACAAGGTATTTGCCTTCGCCAAAGTTGAGCAACGTGTTGGTGGTGCCGCGCCAGCCCAGCTTGTGGTTCAGGCCCGCCAGCGCCACATCGTTCCTGCTGCCCAGCGTGACCTTCCAGGTTGCGCTGCTTTTCTCACCCTCTCCTCCCGGGAGAGGGCCGGGGTGAGGGGTCTCCACGTTCACCAGCCATTTAGGCACGATGAAAAGCGATATGCCTCGCGTGCCAGCAATCAGCTTGCCGTCAGGGCCGGGAATCTTGGCCAGCACCAGGTGAATAATGTTGTCCGTCAGCTCATGCTCGCCAGACGAAATCCACATCTTGTTGCCCGTGAGGCGATAGCGCGCACCCAGCGGGTCTTGCTCAAAATCATCCCCATCAGGCAGCGCGCGCGTGGTGACATCACTGAGCGACGAGCCGGCTTGCGGCTCAGACAGACACATGGTGCCCGAGAAGCGACCCGAAAACTCGTTCTTGGCAAACACCTCTTTTTGCGCAGCCGTGCCATGCACCATCAACAAATTGGCGTTGCCCGTCGTCAGCATGCCGGAACCGATGCTGACCGATGCCATCGCAAAAAAGGTGTTGGCAGCGGCCTCTACGGTATAGGGCAACTGCATGCCGCCCATGTCGTAGTCTTGAGCAGCACTGAGCATGCCCGATGCAGCGTAGGCTTTTTGCGCGTCATGCGTGGCCTGCGGCAGGATAACTTTTTCGCCATCAAAGTGCGGCTCCTGCGTGTCTACCGTGCGATTGAACGGTGCATATTTTTCGCGCGCGATGCGCTCGCAGGTGTCGAATACCGCGTCAAAGGTTTCGCGGGAATGGTCGGCGAAGCGAGGGCGCTGATTGAGCGACTCGGCTTGTAGCCAGTCGTAGAGTAAAAAGTCCAGGGTGTTTCGATAGCGCATAAGGTCAAACGGTTGGAGCGCGTGCTGGGGACAGCAGCTCGGCAACCTTTGCGCCGCCTTGCTTGGCAAGTTGCGGATTTTGCAGCCACATTTGAAGCATGAACTCGCGGGTTTCGTCGCAACGGTTCAGCACGGCCAGCATGACCTCCTGCGGTATGACCTTAGCGCTGGGCTCGCTCTTAGGCTCAGACATTGGGATCCTCCCCTGCTTTTTTTTCGAGCGCCACGACGCTCAATTCCATTTGCTCGCGTGGCGGAGCTGAACCTCAGCAAGCGGCAGCATCAATTCCTCAACGCGAGCACCAGCCTGCTTGGCAAACTTTGGGTTGTCCGCCCAAACCGTCGTCCACGTATTAAACAGTTCCAAGGCCTGCTCCCAACGAGCTTGGGCCTGTTCTGCGGTAATGACGGGTACATCGCCTACGCTTGACTTACTCATTAGGATTTTCTCCTCGTTTAATCCGTTCCAAGGCATCGATGTCAAGCCGATCTTTAGGGCGATTCGCTGCACGCTTCATAACTAGCAGATGATCAATGGAGGCAACCATGACTGCACGCCCGAAAAGCTGCGCTACCACCGCGTCTTTTTTTAGCGTATCGAAGGTCACTTCGGGTCGAACCAACACGTCGATCACGCTACCACCGACCTGTGGCTCGCGCAACGCAAATGTCAACATCCCTTTTTCGCGATGCCACTGGTCAATTTGCGCCGCGTTCTTCAATGACTCTATAGGAACAGGAATGATGGGTGCCAACCCGAACTGTTTGGCAACATCAATAAACTTGCCGAGGTTTGCATCATCCATCGCCAATACGATGTCCAAGTCGATGGTTGATCGCACAAACCCGTGAAGCTGAACCGCGAATCCACCCACCAGTACAAACTCAACGCCTGCGTCTTTCATGGCCTGCAAAATGGCGGGGATGTGCTTCATCGAGTTCTTTAAAAGTTAACTGAGTGCATTTTGCACCACCTCAAATCGGCAAACTCAATTGCATGCCGAAGGATCACAGCACCTCAAACACACCCGCAGCACCCATGCCGCCACCAATGCACATCGTCACACAAACACGCTTGGTACCGCGGCGCTTGCCTTCGATCAGGGCGTGGCCTGTCAGGCGCTGTCCGGTTACGCCGTAGGGGTGGCCGACGGCGATTGCGCCGCCGTTGACGTTGAGTTTGTCCATCGGAATGCCGAGCTTGTCAGCGCAATAGAGCACCTGCACGGCAAAGGCTTCATTCAGTTCCCACAAGTCAATATCGCTGACTTTCAGGCCCAGCTTGGCGAGCACTTTGGGAATAGCGAATACCGGGCCAATACCCATTTCGTCAGGCTCGCAACCTGCAACCGCAAAGCCTAAAAAGCGGCCCAGCGGTTTGAGTCCTTTTTTGCTGGCAACTTTCTCGTCCATCATCACCACAGCGCCGCCACCATCAGAAAACTGGCTGGCGTTGCCTGCCGCAATCACGCCGCCGGGAATAGCGGACTTGATGCCGCTGATGCCTTCTTTGGTGGTGCCAGCGCGAATGCCTTCGTCGTTGCTGACGGTGACCTGTTTAGTGCTCAAGCCCATGACGGCATCAACTACGCCTGCCGTCACGGTGATGGGTGCAATTTCAGCTTCAAACAGCCCTGCAGCCAGCGCAGCGGTTGCCTTTTGCTGGCTCATGGCGCCGTACTCGTCCATGCGATCACGCGATATCTTGTAACGCTTGGCGACCTGCTCTGCGGTTTGCAGCATGTTCCAGTAAATCTCGGGTTTGTTTTTGGCCAGCCAGTCATCACGCAGCATATGGGTGTTGGCCTCTTGCTGAACGCAGGAAATGCTTTCCACACCGCCCGCAACATAAATATCGGCTTCGCCAGCGATGATGCGCTGCGCAGCTGTTGCAATGGTTTGCAGACCCGACGAGCAAAAGCGGTTGATCGTCATGCCCGATACGGTGACGGGACAACCAGCGCGCAAGGCAATCTGGCGCGCAATGTTGGAGCCGGTTGCACCTTCTGGCGTGGCGCAGCCGATGATGACGTCATCAACTTCTGCGGCATCAATGCCCGCGCGCTGGATGGCGTGTTCAACCGCATGGCCACCCAGGGTAGCGCCGTGCGTCATGTTGAAAGAGCCCTTCCAGCTTTTGGCCAGAGGGGTGCGTGCAGTTGAAACAATCAGGGCTGAGGTCATGGAATTCTCCGAATCAGTGAAGATGAAATGCGTTTAGCGTTTATGCAGAAAGATTGAAAGTTTTGCCTTCAGCAACCAGCCTGGCCAGCAAGGGTGCGGGCTTCCAGAAGTCGGCATCGTCCAGCGGATTCTGGGCAAACCTATCCATAGCCTGCACGACATTGAAAAGACCCACCTGGTCTGCATACAGCATGGGGCCGCCACGATAGATTGGGAAGCCATAGCCCATCAGGTACACCATGTCGATGTCACTGGCCTTGCTTGCAATGCCATCTTCCAGGATGTGTGCTGCTTCATTGACCAGTGAATAAACCAGGCGCTGCACGATCTCTTCGTCAGAAATCTTGCGC
>JBKJOH010000258.1:0-3877 GCA_046593295.1 Polaromonas sp.
GGATGAACTCTCGCTGCGCACGATTGAAAACATGCTCAGGCCACCAGAGCCAGAGCCCACGGCGGATGACTTTGTGCTGGCCAAAAAGGCACGCACCAACCCGAACTCCAAATCCAGTCAAGGCGGAGTACTGGTTGTGTGCATGGGTTCACTCCTGACGCAACTGGCCAAGTGCTGCAAGCCCGCGCCGCCTGATGACATCCTGGGCTTTGTCACCAAGGGCAAAGGCGTGAGCATTCACCGCAGCGATTGCAGCAACTTTCGCAACATGGCATCGGGCAGCCCAGACCGTGTGATTGAGGTGGCATGGAATGATGCCAAGTCAGCCGATGGTTCTGCAAGCGGCGCGGTCTATCCCGTTGATGTCGCCATTGAAGCCACAGACCGCCAGGGCTTGCTGCGCGATATTTCAGGAGTTTTTACCAAAGAAAAAATGAATGTTATCGGCGTGCAGACACAGTCGGTCAAAGACAACCGGGGCGGCACCGCGTGGATGACGTTCACGGTAGAAGTCGCGCAGTCGGGGCGGCTCAAGCAGGTGCTGGGCGTGGTGGCAGAGGTGGCGGGTGTACGGTCGGCGCGTAGAAGATGAATTTGTTAAAACTGTAATGCTATAATTTAGGGCTTAGATATTTAGGCGCGTAGCTCAGCTGGTTAGAGCACCACCTTGACATGGTGGGGGTCGTTGGTTCGAGTCCAATCGCGCCTACCAACCTTCTTTAGCGTTTCTCTTCGCATCATTTGATGGTGTGTACAGGGTAAACCAAGGGGGTTGCGGCAATTCATATTTCCTAGAATGCTTTGATGCACAGGCACAGCACAATTTTTTGTGGTGTGATGCATATGTATTTGTCGTTCACTCACAGGAGCCCACCCAAGTGCCTACTCAAACTAAGAAATCTTCAAAACTTGATGTGCCTGCACCTGGCGAATCAACAGGCCGGGTGATTAAAAAGTACCCGAACCGGCGGCTTTACGACACTGAAACCTCGACCTACATCACTCTCACGGATGTGCGCCAGTTGGTGATGGACAGCACGCCGTTTGTAGTGCTGGATGCCAAGACAGGTGAAGACCTGACGCGCAGCATATTGCTGCAAATCATTCTGGAAGCAGAGTCTGGCGGCGCGCCCATGTTTACCGAGGCCGTGCTGGCCAACATCATCCGTTTTTACGGCAATGCGATGCAGGGTTTCATGGGTACCTACCTTGAGAAAAACGTGCAGAGTTTCATGGACTTGCAGGTCAAAATGGCCGAGCAGTCCAAAGACCTGAGTCCCGAAAAATGGGCGCAGTCCATGAATGCCCAGTCGCCCATGATGCAGGGCATGATGGGTACTTATGTCGAGCAGTCCAAAAGTGTTTTCACGCAAATGCAGGAGCAGATGCAAAAGCAAAGTGAGCAGATGTTGTCTACTTTCGGTTTAAAGAGATAGCGAGTTTTTGGGGTCAGACCCCAGTAACTCCTGCTCTGAGACAATAGAGCCATGAGCGAAGTCCTTTCCCCACCATTACCAACTACCCGCAAACCCGCGCCCCGCGTTGGCTTTGTTAGCCTGGGTTGCCCCAAGGCACTGACTGATTCTGAATTGATCCTGACGCAGTTAAGCGCCGAGGGTTATGAGACATCCAAAACTTTTGAAGGCGCTGATCTGGTCATCGTCAACACCTGCGGCTTTATTGATGATGCCGTCAAGGAAAGCCTGGACACGATTGGCGAAGCACTGGCTGCCAATGGTCGGGTGATTGTGACGGGGTGCCTGGGCGCCAAGGCGGGCGAGGACGGCGGCAACATGGTGCGGCAAATGCACCCCAGCGTACTCGCCGTCACTGGCCCGCACGCTACGCAGGAAGTCATGGACGCGGTGCATTTGAACCTGCCCAAGCCACATGACCCGTTTGTTGACCTAGTGCCGAATTCGTTTGGCATTGCGGGCATCAAGCTCACGCCAAGGCATTATGCGTACCTGAAAATCAGCGAAGGCTGCAACCACCGCTGCACGTTTTGCATTATTCCGTCGATGCGCGGTGATCTGGTGTCGCGGCCTATTGGTGATGTGCTTAATGAAGCGCGAGCCCTGTTTGAAGGCGGCGTGAAAGAGCTTCTGGTCATCAGCCAGGACACCTCTGCCTATGGCGTTGACGTGAAGTACCGCACCGGTTTTTGGGACGGCAAACCGATTAAAACCCGTATGCTCGATCTGGTGCAGGCCCTTGGCGACATCGCCGAACCCTTTGGCGCTTGGGTACGCTTGCATTACGTGTACCCGTACCCAAGTGTTGACGACATACTGCCGCTGATGGCAACCGGCAAGGTACTGCCTTACCTTGATGTGCCTTTGCAGCATAGCCACCCGGATGTACTCAAGCGCATGAAGCGCCCGGCCAGCGGCGAGAAAAACCTGGAGCGGATTGCGCGCTGGCGCGAGATTTGCCCCGAGATCGTGATTCGCAGCACCTTTATCGCCGGTTTTCCTGGCGAGACTGAAGCTGAATTCGAGCACCTGCTGGACTTCATGCGGGAAGCCAAAATTGACCGTGCTGGCTGCTTTGCCTACAGCGCTGTAGAGGGTGCAACCGCCAATGACATTCCGGGCATGTTGACGATTGAATTGCGTGAAGAGCGGCGCGCACGGTTTATGGCGGTGGCTGAGAGCGTATCGAGCCAGAAGCTGCAAAAGCGCATAGGTGCGACCATGCAGGTGCTGGTGGATTCAGCCCCGGCACTGGGCCGCAAGGGCGGTACGGGCAGGTCGTATGCCGATGCGCCCGAGATTGATGGCGTGGTGAAGTTGCTGCCGCCAGAAAAACTCAGCAAAACCATGAAGGTCGGTGAATTTACCAAGGCCCGCATCGTGGGCGTACAAGGACACGATTTAATTGCAGTGCCTGTTTAAATTAGCCAACAAAAAAGCCACTAAAAATAGTGGCTTTTTGCTTTTTTTACTTTACCCAGATTTACCCAGAAGATGAAAACTTCTGATTTATATGAGTGTGGTGCCCGGGAGAGAACTCGAATCTCCACATCTTGCGATACACGGACCTGAACCGTGCGCGTCTACCAATTCCGCCACCCGGGCACAGCTAGCAGTGTACCATTACATCAATGTTCTCGAAGGCTCCAGCCAGCACATCCTCCTTAATATTTCGGCGGCATACTCGGATTAATTTATAGTTAATAAACCAATCATTGGCCGCTTTCCAAACTCCATAAAACTTCGAAACAAGAGACTTTTATCAAAACAACTCATCAAAACAGCGGCCACAATACTGGCGCATCCGCCGGGCTCCTCGCTGAATTCGAGGGCACGGTTTCTGGCCACCGTGACGGCCATGGCTTTGTCCAGCGTGACGACGGCGAGGCTGACATTTACCTGCCGCCCAACGAGATGCGCGCCGTGCTGCACAAAGACCGCGTCAAGGCGCGTATCGTGCGGCACGACCGCAAGAACCGGCCCGAAGGCCGGGTTACCGAAATTCTTGAGCGTTCGCCCAACCCCATCATTGGCCGCCTGCTGCATGAAAGCGGTGTCTGGCTGGTCGCGCCTGAAGACAAGCGCTATGGCCAGGATGTCCTGATCCCCAAAGGTGCCACCGGCACAGCCAAGGCCGGGCAGGTCGTGGTGGTGCAACTGACCGAGCCACCGGCGCTGTTTGGCCAGCCGGTGGGCCGCGTCAAGGAGGTGCTGGGCGAGATTGACGACCCCGGTATGGAAATTGAAATCGCCGTGCGCAAATACGGCGTGCCGCATGAATTCAGCGACGCCGCCATGGCATTGGCCCGCACGCTGCCTGATGCCGTGCGGCCCCAGGATAAAAAAGGCCGGATTGATTTGACCGACGTACCGCTGGTCACTATCGACGGCGAAGATGCACG
>JBKJOH010000274.1:0-10009 GCA_046593295.1 Polaromonas sp.
AGTTCGTGCCGGATCCGTTCAACCTAAAAACCGCAGTTGGACGTACCCGAGTGGGCCGCTGCGGGCGCGTCTGGGTAGGCGCGACAACGCAGCAGGCTACTGCCTGCAAGGCGGAGCAACGCCCCCAGGCGTGGCCGCGGCGGCTCAATCGGGTGCGTAGCGCTGTCACCCAAAAGGTGAGCGCGGTCGTGGCCCCGAAAGTCAGCGCCCATGCGGCCTTGCCAGCGGATGCAAGCGGTCAACTGCGGTTTCTAGGATCATGGCCCATCCTTGTTTTATGCGACATCAAAGTTGCGACAACTGTTCGGGCTCCAGATCAATGAAAACCACTGTGCGTCAATTGCTTATTCACGGGCTCGTACGCCCCAGGTTAATGCGGACTGCACAGCGGGATTCAACTCTCGCCGGAGAACAGGCTGTGGATTTGTGGACGATGCGCTTCGCGCAACGGGGCGCTTGCCGTGGACAACTCCGCAGAGTTGCCCACCGCGCACCCCTTCGCCCACAAGCTCCACAGCCTCTCACTATTTTCATACCGATACCCAGAATCGAAGATACAAGGTTAGATCGTGGCTTCGCACGATCTAACCTTGTATTAGGCATTACCCAATTTCTTGATTATGGACTTTGCCAGATTTTCATTGATTTCATTATGCCGAGGTACTGGCTGTGACTGTTTTGTTTTTTGATTTGTATACCAATCATGTCGTCCGCCATTGCGTACCAGAACGCAACCCATTTGCTCAAGTAGTTTGATTAAGTCGCGTTTTTTCATTTAGGCAACTAATAGCTCTTCGACTTTTCGGACATACGGTACTTGGTCTGATTCAAGATCGATTAACAAATCTTTCAGGTTCTCGATAAGTTCTTCTTTATTCAAGCCCTGAGTCTGATAATCAGGATACTCGTTAAGAAACCCGATGAAAAAATCGCCATCTTGCCATGATGTAAATTGGACGGTTTTCATGGAAATCACCCTATCTAAAGTAATAGAAACGCGTGGTTTTTGTAGCCTAAAACCATACATCGCGGCATGACACAGCGCCTCCGCCGCCTATCTTTCCCAAGCCAAGCGCTTGCTGGAGCAGGTGAGCGAGGTGCTACGTTACAAGCACTGTAGCCGAAATAATTAAGAATTGCTGGATTCGCCTGGCGGCTGAAGATCATTGCTAATCAGGTAGTTTTTTGTTGTCGGTGTTGTCGGCAATAGCGGCGGTGGCCATCTGGTCGGCGGACACGGTGCGCGAGGCTAGCAGGCGGGCACCTGGCCCGGCCGCGGCCAGGGCGGAGGATTCGGCCAGGCTGCGCGCGCCGTAGCGCTGGGGGACGTGGGCGCTGGGTGCGGCACTGAGTGTGCCAATGTGCCCGGCCAACTCCGCCAACGGCACGGCCACCACGGGCAGTGCCAACTCGGCGGCGAGTTGGGCGAGTGCCGGGTGGGTGGCTTTGTCGTCGGCAGTGGCCAAAGCCGTGAGCGCCGGCGGGCTGCCGATGGCGCTTGCACTGGCACTGGCAGATAAGGCTGCTTGCAATGCGCTGCGCAGCGATGCCACACCCGCATCCGCACGAAAGCCCAAGCCGGCTACTGTTTTCATGCGCGTCACAGCGTGACGCTCCACTGCACCACAGGTCGAACCGGTAGCCAGCCGCGCATGCGTCCCAGGGTGGTGGCGTGGGCTAGCTCGATGCGCAGCAGCTCGCCACCGTGCTGCGCGTGCAGCTCGGCCAGTGCCGATTCGGTTTCCAGCGTGACCGCGTTCACCACCAAGCGGCAGGTGAGCGGCGCCAGCGATTGCAAGACCCGGAACAGGGCCACACTGAAGCCACCACCGACAAAAATCGCCTGCGGTGGGGCAAGACCGGCGAGCGCGTCAGGCGCTGTGCCTTCGATGACGGTGAGCGATTTGCCCAGACCAAAGCTTTGCACATTGGCGTGGATATTGGCCGCACGTTCGGCATGTTGCTCGATGGCGCTGGCGTGGCCGCCTGCCAGGCACCACTCCACGCTGACCGAACCCGAACCCGCGCCAATGTCCCAAAGGTGCATGCCGGGGCGCGGTGCGAGTGCCGCCAGCGTCAAGGCGCGCACCGGGGCTTTGGTGATCTGCCCGTCGTGGGCAAAGTCCGCATCGGGCAAGCCGGGGCTGCGGGGCAGACCGGGTGCGCCCGCTACTTCGAGAGCCACGGCCACGGGGGCCTGCACATCATGTAGGTTATGCAGCGCACATCCCGCAGCGCTGGTTGGACGAATGCGTTCATGGGGGCCGCCCAGCGCCTCCAACACCCACAGGGCGGAAGGGCCAAAGCCCTGTGTGCTCAGCCAGCGGGCAAAGTCGCTCACAGCGGTGCCACCGCGCAGCAGGCAGATCAGCCGCGCGCCGGGGTGCAGGGCGCTGCGGGTGCTGGCAAACGGCGCGGCGTGCAGGCCGAAGCAGGCGGTGTCTTCCAGCCGCCAGCCCAGGCGCGCTGCGGCCAAGCTAAAGGTGGACGGTGCGGGAAACACCTGCCACTCTTTTGCGCTCAGGTGCGCCGACAGGCTGCCACCCACACCAAACCAGAAAGGGTCGCCCGAGGCCAACACAGCTACGCGTTGCCCGCGCAGGGCCAGCACCGGGGCCACGTCAAACGGAATTGACCAGGCGCGGCCACGGGCACGCACGTCAGCCAGCGCTAGATGGCGGGGGCCGCCAAAGACCACCTCGGCCGCGTTCAAGGCCAAGCGGCTAGCATTGGAGAGTTCTTCCAAACCATCTTCACCAATACCAATGATTGAAAGCCAGGGTTCAGACATGCAGAGCCCTCCCATGCGAGTCCTCGTGTTGGGGGGCACCACCGAGGCCAGCCAGTTGGCCCGCGCCTTGGCAGACGCCCGGGTGGATGCCATTTTTTCCTACGCTGGCCGCACCGAGTCGCCTATGGTTCAGCCCTTGCCGACGCGGGTGGGCGGCTTTGGCGGTGTTGCGGGTTTGCTGGCCTGGCTGCAAGCGCAACGCATCACTCATGTGGTGGACGCCACCCACCCGTTCGCCGCGCAGATAAGCGGCAACGCTGTGCAGGCCTGCGCCGCTGCTGGCGTACCGTTGCTGGGATTTGAGCGCCCCGCCTGGGTGGCGCAAGCGGGCGACCAGTGGCAGTGTGTTGCGGATATTGAGGCGGCTGTGGCTGCGTTGCCGCACACACCAGCGCGGGTGTTTTTGGCTATCGGGCGGCAAAACCTGTTGCCTTTTGCGCGGTTTGGGCAGCACCATTACCTGCTGCGTCTGGTCGATGCGGTGCCCAAGTTGCCGTTGCCCAATGCGCAGGTGGTCATCGCTCGCGGTCCGTTCACCGTGGCAGGAGATCGTGCGCTGCTGCAGGAGCACGGCATTACCCATGTGGTGGCCAAAAATGCGGGGGGCAGTGGCGTGGCAGCCAAGCTGGAGGCCGCCCGTGCTCTGGGTGTGCCGGTGATTTTGATCAACCGCCCAAATGTGCCCGAGCGCCATACGACGGCTACGGTAGCCACTGTGGCTGAGGTCATGGCCTGGCTTGGCAGTCATCACGGTCATCACACGGGTGCGGGCAACGCCGACCGGGGGGTGTAAACAAACCTGCCTACCCGGCGGGTGGCGGCGTTGCCCACAATGACCACGGTGCGCATATCGGCCATTTCGGGGGTGGCATCACGCAGCGACACGGTGCGAATGTACTCTTCGGGCGTAGAGACGGCACGCGCAAAAATAAGCAGGCGCTCAGGTTCACACACCTGCCGCAGCACGTCCAGAATACGGCCAAAGGTTTCGGGGCGGCTAGCTGAGCGCGGGTTATAAAACGCCATGGCAAAGTCTGCACCGGCAGCGGCGCGCACGCGGGCTTCGATCAAGGCGGCAGGCTTGAGGTTGTCGCTGAGGTTGATGGCGCAAAAATCATGGCCCAGTGGCGCGCCCGCCTTGGCAGCCGCAGCCAGCATGGCCGTGATGCCGGGCAGCACGCGGATGTCCAGCGCCTGCCATGCGGGCTGGCCTTCCAACGCTTCAAACACCGCAGCGGCCATGGCAAACACGCCCGGGTCTCCAGACGACACGATGACCACCTTGCGGCCACCTGCTGCCATGGCAAGGGCGGCGCGGGCGCGGTCCATCTCTACCCGGTTGTCGGAGGGGTGCAGCGTCAACCCGTCGCGCGGCGCAATGCGGGCCACATAAGGGATGTAGCCCACCAAGTCGGTGGCTTCTGCCAGAGCGGCGCTCACTTCGGGGGTTACCAAATCGGCATCTCCAGGCCCCAGGCCTGCGATGCAAAGCCAGCCCCTCATTCCAGCACCTCGGGGCGGCGGCCGTGCCCATGCACCAGCACGATGGCGAAGTAGGGGCAGTCCGTGCCATCGACTTCTGACAGCGGTATCACCCGTTGCCCCGGCATGGTGCCGCGTTCGACCAGCCAGGCGGCATCCAGCCGCCCGGCGGCGGCCAGAGCGCGGCGCACGCGGGGCAGGTTGCGCCCGATTTTCATGATGACCAGTGCATCGGCGGATTGCATGTGGCGCAGCAGCTCGGACTCGGGAAGCGTGCCCATCAACACCACCAGTACATCGTCACCCCAGGTGATCGGCGTGCGGGTGGCCGACCAGCAGCCCACCATGCCCGGGATGCCAGGAATCACCTGCACCTCGGCATGCCCCTGCAGGCGGGTGTAGAGGTGCATGAACGAGCCATAAAAGAACGGATCGCCCTCGCACAGCACCAGCACATCCTCAGTCTGGGCCAGAGTCGCAAGACGGCTGGCCCAGTCGTCGTAAAACGCAGCCAGGCAGGCAATGTATTCGGGGCTGTCGAAGGGCAACTCGGTGGTCACCGGGTATTCCATCGCGTATTCGGTCACCTCGGGCGACAGCATGCCTTCCACAATTCGACGTGCCTGCCCTGGGCGGCCTTTTTTGCGAAAAAAGGCCACGTGGCGGGCGCTGCGAATGGCCCGGTCCGAGCGCACGCTCATCAGGTCTGGGTCGCCGGGACCCAGCCCGGCACATAGGATACGGCCCATCAGATTTCGCTCCGGCTGGCCAGCGCATTCACGGCGGCGACGGTGATGGCTGAACCGCCCAGGCGGCCCTGCACGATGAGCGAAGGCGCGGGTGGCGCTGCCATCAGCGCTGATTTGGATTCAGCGGCGCCGACAAAGCCCACTGGGCAGCCAATGATGGCCGCAGGGCGCGGGCAGGCGGGGTCTTGCAACATGTTCAATAAGTGGAACAGGGCAGTGGGTGCATTGCCGATGGCAACGATGGCCCCGGCCAAGTAAGGCCGCCACAGCTCCAGCGCGGCGGCGCTGCGGGTGGTGCCCATGGTTTGTGCCAGATCCCGTACCGTGGGGTCGTTCAAGGTGCAGATCACCTGGTTGGCAGCGGGCAGGCGCGCGCGGGTAATGCCTTCGCTGACCATGCGCACGTCGCACAAAATGGGCGCACCAGCCTCCAGCGCGGCGCGCGCCGCTTCGGCCATGCCGGGGGTGAACTGGATATGGGCTTCCAGCCCCACCATGCCGGCGGCATGGATCATGCGGACCACGGCGATTTCTTCCACCGGGGTAAAGCGGGCAAGGTCGGCCTCGGCCCGGATGATGGCAAAGGACTGGCGGTAGATAGCGGTGCCATCGGTTTCAAATTGGTGGCGCATGGAATGTCTGGGTCAAATGGGAGAGTATCGTTTCGGGTGGCAAGGCCAACAGATCGGGCCGGGACGATGCCGTGCCGTTGCGAATAAGGTCGAAGCCCGCAGGTGTCGCGACCAGTGTGACGGCTGCCCTCGGATGGGCACAGCCCTTGGCGCAACCAGAGACATGCAGCAGGCGGCCGATAGGCACATGCGGGGCCAGTGCGCGGGCCAGTGGGCGCGTGGCTGCTGCTGCCTGCAGGCAGCCCGGTGCGCCGGTGCAGGCGACGATGCGTAAGAGCGGATCGTCGGCCTGGGTGATCAGTCCGGCCAGAGCGGGTGCGCGGGTAGCGCCCTCGATCAGCAGCATGTGCCACGGCGTCATTCGCAGTGCGCCCAGCGTGGACAGGGCGGCCAGGGTGGCTGCCTGAAATTGGCCGAATTCGGCGCCCACCAGCCAACCCTGAGCGGCTGGGCCGAGTTGTGGCGCAGCAGCAGCGGCGGGGAACACTGCGGTGGATTGAAAGCGCGCAGGCAGCACGTGGTGCGGCGCGAGGGTAGCCATCTGGCCTCGCCCCGCTGTGCCTCCACCGTTGGTCAGGAACCAGCGGGCCAACTCCATCGCGACGGGCACGGCCTCATAGGCTGTAACTGCGGCGCCGGACTCAAAGCCTTCGGCCCGCACGGCGTATCCGTAGGGTCCGCGCTCGATACGGATGTCGGCTGAGGCGGTGCGCAGGAAAGCCTGCTGGCCAGCATCCACCGCGAAGCCAAACTTTCCCGGCAGCGCGGGCGCATCGGGCGCGGCTAGGGCGTCACTGAGGGCCGTGGCCAGCTGGAGCGTGCCATCATCCGTGTTCCAGAAGGGGGTGACAGTGATGTTGCGCCGTGCCTCGACCTCGGGGCTGGTGTCCACCAGGCCGATATCCCGCAGCCCGTTCATCAGGGCAGGGTGCGCTGCCTGACTCACGCCGCGCAGCTGCACATTAGCGCGGCTGGTCAGGTCCAGCACGCCGTTGCCATACCGGTCTGCCAGCGCCGCGATGCCCGCCGCCTGGCCTGGCGTCAGCCGCCCGGCATGCGGGCGTATGCGTACCAGCAGCCCGTCGCCCGACAGCATCGGGCGCAGTGCGCCGGGGCACCAGCCTTTGATCTGCGGCGTGCTCATGGGGTATGTCGTGGATGGAGCCTGATTTTCAGGAGGGTTCGCATTCCCAAACTATTTCTTAACTATTTCTTGTTGTTCTTGCTAGCCATGCCGGCAGAAGAAAACCTGTGGCTGCGATGCGCTGGCACCGCTTGAACACGTCAAACACACGCCAATAACGAACCTCCAGAACGTTTAATTAACCGAGGCCAAGTATCGCACCACAAAAACAGTTGCAACTTTAAATGGCCGGGCTCCGGCGATCGCGCAAATGCGAGATTTGACTGCCTGATTTATGCTCGATGGTGTGTCCCATAGAAGTGTTGCATGTTGCCCGAATAAAATTTGGGGAAATTGACTATGTACGATGCGCCAGTGGTTGTAAAAATCTAACCGTGGGCATTCGATCCTTCCCGGTTTCTGAGAGACAAGGCCTGTATGCTCGCTTGGTCGTCACTATAGTCCGACCTTCACTTTTAATTACCATGACTATCGCTGTTGAAAAGCCCAAGACTGACAGGATGACGGCCATGAGCGACACCCACCCAGCCCACGCTTTTTCAGCGCCTGAAATTGCCGCCGTGTACCGCGCCATTTACGAGCGACGCGATATGCGGCACTTCAGCGGCGGCGTGGTCGGTGATGCGATGTTACAGCGCTTGCTGCGCGCCGCACACCACGCGCCCAGCGTCGGGCTGATGCAGCCGTGGCGCTTTATCCGCATTCGCAGTTTGGCGGTGCGGCAAAGCATTCACGCCATCGTCGAGCAAGAGCGCCTGCTGACCGCAAAAGCTCTGGGCAAGCGTGAAGACGAGTTCATGAAGCTCAAAGTGCAGGGTGTACTCGATGCTGCGGAAGTGCTGGTGGTAGCCCTGCCGCCCGGGCGCGAGCAGCATATTTTTGGCCGCCGCACGCTGCCGCAAATGGATATCGCATCAACTGCCTGCGCGATTCAAAACCTCTGGCTTGCTGCGCGTGCTGAAGGACTCGGCATGGGCTGGGTGTCTATGTTTTGCCCGCAGCAGCTTGGCGCGTTGCTGCACATGCCGGGCGGTAGCCAGCCGATAGCGGTGTTGTGCCTGGGGCCAGTCGAGGCGTTTTACGAGCAGCCCATGCTGCAAGCTAAAAAGTGGGCCATGCGTGCGGAACTGGCGGACATGGTGTTTGAAGACCGTTGGGGCGAGGTGTTGCACAGCGAGCCCGAGCTTCGTTAAAAGTGATTTGTGCGTCAAATTGACGTACAATTTTACATCTGGTATTCGACAAAAGGAGCCTCGCCATGACTACAGCCACAGAATCCGTCCGCATCAACCTGCGCACCAGCCCCGAGGCCAAGGCGCTGATAGAGCGTGCTGCGGCCATCATGGGCTCTACGGTCTCGGGCTTCATGCTGCAAAACGCCTATGAGGCGGCCACGCGGGTGGTGGCGCAGCAGGAAGTCATCACGCTGTCTGACCGGGACCGCGATGCATTTTTGGCCATGCTCGACAATTCACCCGAACCAACGCAAGCACTGATTGACCTGATGCATGGACGTGCATGACGCGCATGACGCGCATCATCACCAGCCTGGATCGCCAGCATGACCGGGCTGACTTCGACTGCGGTGAGCCCGCTCTCAACACTTTTTTGCAGAGGTTTGCCCGGCAGCAGTCTGACAAAGATTTCAGCCGCACCTACGTTGCCACTATGGTGGGTAGCCACAAAATCGAGGGCTACTACGCCATCAGTTCAGCGTCGGTTGACTTTAAAAACTGGCTTGTAGGGCTGCGCTTGTCGCGCTACCCCGTGCCCGTGGTTTTGTTGGGCCGTCTGGCTGTAGATGGTCGCGCTCAGGGGCAAGGTGTGGGGCAGGCGTTGCTACAGCATGCCATGCAACTTGCATTAGTTACCGCAGAAAAAATTGGCGTGTACGCCATCGTGGTGGATGCGAAAGACGAGTCTGCCGCAGCGTTTTATGTGCGTTACGGTTTTCAGCGCTTTGAAACTCAAGCTTTGCGCCTGTTTTTGACGACGGAGATTATTCGTCGGGCCGTGCTAGCGGCTCAGATTCCAGTAGTTAAATGAACCTCGACTACAACACGCTAGAGGCCCAGCGCCGCCATCACCCAGCCTGGCGTTTGCTGGCGGCAGACTCTGCGCCATTGGTCGCGAGTTTTTTGCATCAAGTGTTTGTGGTGCCCAACGTTCGCCTGATGCCTCAATCTGATCTGGCAGAGAAGCTTGAAGACGCACTGCATGGTCTGCGTGAGCAACTAGGTCCAAACGTATTTCCAAAATCAGCTCAAGATTACTTGAACGACTGGGCTGCAAATGACAAAGGCTGGCTACGCAAGTTCTACCCCAGTGGCAGCGACGAGCCGCACTTTGATTTAACCCCATCTACCGAGCGTGCGCTGACTTGGCTGACCACTTTGTCTGAGCGCGCTTTTGTCGGAACTGAATCGCGCTTACTCACACTATTTCAGTTACTCAAACAAATGAACGATGGCAGTGAGACAAACCCCGAGGCGCGGGTTGCCGAGCTGCATAAAAAGCGCGATGCAATTGATGCAGAAATCGCCCGCGTATTGGACGGCCATATGCCCTTGTTGGACGACACAGCACTCAAAGATCGTTTTCAGCAATTCACAGGACTGGCGCGCGAGCTGCTGTCGGACTTCCGAGCGGTCGAGCAAAATTTTCGCGTGTTGGATCGGCAGGTTCGCGAACGTATCGCGCTGTGGGATGGCACCAAGGGCGCTCTACTGCAAAAGATCATGGGGGAGTGCGATGAGATTTCTGAGTCAGATCAAGGTAAAAGCTTTCGTGCATTTTGGGATTTTTTAATGTCTGAGGCGCGGCAAGACGAGTTCACGCAACTGCTAGAGCGTGTGCTGGGTTTGGGGCCTGTAGCTGCGCTAGAGCCCGACTTGCGTCTCAAACGGGTGCATTACGACTGGCTAGAGGCTGGCGAATATGCGCAGCGCACCGTAGCCCAACTGTCCCAGCAATTGCGGCGTTTTTTAGACGATAAGGCAAGGCTCGAAAACCGCCGCATCATGGACATACTGCGCGGTATAGAAAGCAAAGCCTTGGCGCTGCGAGATACCGCACCGGCTGCGTTGCGCAGTCCCGCTTTCATGGCACTCGATGAGAGCAGCCCCAGCTTCGATTTGCCGCTGGAGAGGCCGTTGTATCAAGCGCCATTAAAAACTATTTTGACCCGCGTAGTGCTTGAGTCTGGTGATGA
>JBKJOH010000032.1:0-2510 GCA_046593295.1 Polaromonas sp.
GTTGCTACTATTGCCGCTGCTGTATCGACGCAGCCGCAGCGCTCAAATGACGCGCAGGCCGCCCCAGTAGTGCCTCTGGCTTTCTCGAACGCGGCCAGCTTGGCTTGCAGCGCCTGGGTCTGCGCGGCGTCCAGGGTGCCGGTGCTGTCGATGACGCATGCTGTCAAAGGCGGGATGGCTTGCAGCGTTTGCGCCTGCGGTTGTGCCGGCCAGCAGACAGCCAGGATCAGCAAGGCAAACCGATGTGTTGCTTTCAAAACCGATTGCCCGGTATGTACGCCATCGCTGTAGCATGGCTTAATACGGGTGTGGATCAAAAATCAAGCCGAAACCCCCCAGCTCTAGCTTCTCTTTCCAGTTCCCGGATTTCCTATGCCCAAACCCAAAGTTTCTCCGGCTGTCAGCGGCAATGCCGACGATACCGAAGCGGCCTTTTACGAGGCCCTGCAGAGCGGCAATATTGAAAAACTCATGGCCTGTTGGGCCGATGAGGACGACATTGTCTGTGTACACCCTGGTGGCCCGCGGCTGGTCGGTGCGGGCAGCATACGCGCAGCGTTTGATGCGATGTTTGCCAACGGCACTATCCAGGCGCATCCTGAAAAAGTGCGTGTGGTGGATTCCATGGGGGCCAGCGTACACAGCGTGCTGGAGCGCATTGCAGTGCTCACCGACGAAAGCCCACGAAATGCTTACGTCATTGCTACCAACGTGTACCAAAAAACCGCGCAGGGCTGGCGCATGGTGGCCCATCATGCAAGTCCCGGCACCCCGCGCGAGATGCTGGAAGTTACTGACAGCCCGCAAGTACTGCACTGAGCCTTGATGAGCACCATGAATTACTCGGCACCCTGGTGGCTGCCCGGTGGCAATCTGCAAACCATCTGGGCAGCAGTGCGTGCGCGGCGCTTTGATGGCATACAGCCCGAATTCCGGCGCGAACGATGGACAACACCTGACAACGACTTCGTAGATGTTGATTACCTAGTCGATGGCGGTGGCTTGAGCCGTCCACTTCTAGTGATCTTTCACGGCCTTGAAGGCTCGTCTAGCAGCCACTATGCCGAAGCACTTGCCGACGCAGCACGTCAGCGCGGCTGGGCCTGCGCCGTGCCGCATTTTCGGGGTTGCTCTGGCGAGATGAACCACGCACCGCGCGCCTACCATTCGGGTGACTTTGAAGAAATCGACTGGATATTGCGGCGCTTCAAGGCGCAGCACCACGGCCCTCTTTTGGCTGTCGGCATATCGCTTGGCGGCAACGCCTTGATGCGCTGGGCAGGCGAGTTTGGCGCAGACGCAAACACGCTGGTCTCAGGTGTTGCATCGGTCTGCTCGCCACTCGATCTGGCCGCCAGCGGCTGGGCGATTGGCCGCGGCTTTAACCGGCTGGTTTACACGCGCATGTTTCTCGGCTCCATGGTGCCCAAGGCGCTGGAAAAGCTAGACCAGCACCCTGGTCTGTACAGCCGCGAAGCCCTGCTGGCCGCACGCAATTTGTATGAGTTCGACAACGTCGTCACGGCACCCATTCACGGCTTTAAAAACACCGAAGACTACTGGTTGCGTGCGTCAAGCAAACCACACATGAAGAGCATAGGCGTGCCCGCTCTGGCACTCAATGCCGTCAATGACCCGTTCGTGCCAGGCTGGAGCTTGCCAAAGCCCGACGAGGTCAGCGCCAGCGTGACGCTGTGGCAGCCACAAGAAGGCGGACATGTGGGCTTTCCTTCCGCGCCTTTCCCTGGGCATGTGCGGGCGATGCCATACGCTGTGGCTGAATTTTTTGCGGCACATTTGTAAACTGAAAAGCACCATGGATGACATCGTCAGACAAGCCCTTGCGAAATGGCCCAACGTGCCTGATTGCTATGGCTGGCTCGGGCTTGATGCACGCGGCAACTGGTATATGCGTGACGATGCGGCGCAGGCTGCCGGGCCATTTGGCGGCGTAGTAGGCGCAGACCCGGCTCGTAATCTGGCAGCCAAGGGTTCCATGCTCAGGCACGACAAGCTGATTGACTTCATTCAGCGCAACTATGAAGGCAACCCGCAAGGAGAATGGTTTTTTCAAAACGGCCCGCAGCGCGTGTATGTTGAGTTAGAGGCCACGCCGTTTGTATGGCGTATCGGCGGCGCACCAGACTTTGATGTCGCCGCCCACACTGGCCAAGTCGCCATCACCCAGCGCTGCATCATTGACGAGCATGGCCGCGTGTACCTGGAGACTGCCCTCGGCTTTGGCCTGGTTCACACCCAGGACATGCTGCAAGCCGCAGACGCCATTGAGAGCGGCTTGTGGGTGCCGCAGGATGTGCTGTCCAGCGATCTGCAAACCCGCTTTGGGTATGTGCGCAGTCCGCAGGCCGTAAATGAGACGCTATTGAAAAAGTAGGGTTCTGTCGCAGTAAGCCATGCTTGACAATATCGGCATGACAGAGACGACCCCAATGGCGATGATAGGCGAGCTGCGCAAGGTGCTAAAACGGCTGCACTACCCGTTGGAAGTC
>JBKJOH010000040.1:0-8557 GCA_046593295.1 Polaromonas sp.
GACTTCCAACGGGTAGTGCAGCCGTTTTAGCACCTTGCGCAGCTCGCCTATCATCGCCATTGGGGTCGTCTCTGTCATGCCGATATTGTCAAGCATGGCTTACTGCGACAGAACCCCAAAAAGTGCCCGCTGCCCATAGCGGGGTCACAAATTTTGAGTTCCAAAATCTGGCCCGCCGGGTCGATGGCATCCAGCGCGTCCCAGTCGCCCGGATTCAGTGATCCTTTTTTGGCCTGTTTTTTAAGGTGTGCCTCAAAAGCATCGAGCCGCTCTTTGGCCAGCAAGCCCACGGACTCGCGCAAAATCAAACGCACCAGGTCGTCATGCGTGTAGTAGCTGCCCGAAACCTTGCGGGCAAAGCTGGCGGGCTGAGCGGTGAGGCGATTGATCTCGGGCTTGTCTTTGTAGTCGTCTTTGGCCTGGACTTCATGCACCAGGCTGTAGTCGAGCAAGCGCTCGTAGATGCCGCCGAGGTGCGAGACAGACAAGTCGCGGTAGTTTATCCAGCCCCGCAATAGATCTTCGGTGCGGCGCGACAGCGCATCAATGATGGGTGCCATGATGGCATCGGTGACGTGGGTACGCTCTAACAACGGTGCGCGTGCGCGGTCAAACAAACCGCCGTTGTAGGCAGGCATGCCAATGTCGTCGTCACCCACATTGATGATGTGGAATACGCCTTTGAGCGAAAGCCACATCTTGGGTACCGTGCTCGAAAACTTCGTCCCGGCATCTACCTTGTCGCGTACCTCTTCACGCAAGCGGCGCACGCTGTAGGGCGCATAACGCTCGTCCTTCACCGGCAGCAAATTGCGGTCTTCGGCATAAAACAAAAACAGCAAGCGGTACAGCAGCATTAGCGCGGCTTCGCGCACTTTGTCGAGGTATTCGCGGGTGTACTGCGGGCGCTTGAATTGGCCATAGCCGACTTCCTGGGTTACGGCATGCAGGTCACCGCGTGCCAGTGCGTCGGCCAGTTGCGGAAAGACTTCGCCAAACACTCTGGAGCCAAGGTCTTGCGATACTTTTTCTTCGTACAGGCGCGCTTCATTCAGTGCATAGGCGTGAAAGGTGCGGCCCGTGCTGTCCCAGCTTTGCGGCAAAAAGGCGCTGCGCTGAAAGAACAGATAAAACAGCCGCAGCGCGTGGTTCGGCTCTACCTCATCAAAGTCGTTTTGAATACCGACCAGGCCCACTGCGCAAGCCAGGTCAATTTCAAAAAACTCTTCAGCGCGTGAGCGGGCATCTTGCCAATACAGGCGCCACACCGCACCGTTGGTCAGTATGCCCCACTTGATGGCGCGGTCTTAGGCAACGTCAACCCGGCTCAGGTAGCGCAGCATTTGCGACGAGGGTGCGTCGGGGTCAAACACGTCTTGGCCGTCACCCCTGTCCAGCGGGCGCAGCCAGCGTTTGGCCTCCAGAATAGCCAGGCCGTGGCGGTAGCGGCGGTCGTCTTTGGCTTCAAGCAGCGCTGCGGCCTTGGCCTCTGGGCTTGCAAACAGCAAGCAGTCCGGCACGGCTTCGCGGCCTTTGGGGTCGGCATTGACCTGCGGCAAGTAGTCGTCTGCCCAACCCAGCGCTGCCAGAACCTTGTGAATCACAAGCTGCTCGGTCTGCGCCTCGTTGATGGTTGACGCGCCATCCAAACCCTTGAAAATGCCCTGCAACGCAGCGCGAAAAGCTGCGAGCGCGGTATCGCTGAACTCTTGATGCACGGGGGTGTCCAGCACACCACGGATCAAAAAGTCCTGGGTAAAGAGTTGCCCTTGCATGGTTCGGAGTGCTTAAACAATCTGTGTAGTTGCAAGGAGTGTAAAGGTGGCATGGTGGCCAGCCAGTGCAGCCGTGCAATGCGGGGCCTGGGTACACCTGATGGGCGAGGCATGGCCCGCCAAAGCCACCCATAGACGCTATTAATTTAGTAGCTGGTCATGCCCGTATTCATTGGTCTACAGCCGTTTTTATCCGTAGAAAATGACCTAAAACAGTCAAAAATCAGGTTTTTTTCAGGCGTGTAGGGTGGGCACTGCCCACCATGAACCCGCCGACGTGCGCGGTGCGCACCCTACAAGGGCTCAAAAACTGATCGTCAGCGCAGCCACATCCACATGCACGACGGGCTTGCCCAGTGCTGCGCTGGTGGCTCTGGCAAATTCTTGTGCGCACTTGGGATCACTGAATTTCGCCATGCCGCCCGCCTGAGCCACGACCAATACCTTGTCAGCCGTCAGCAGCTTGCCGGTTGGCCGCAGCGGCTCGCAGCCCATCTGGGTGAACTGGTCGTCCAGCCACCAGCGCGCCATGTCGTGCGGCATGGGCTGGACTTCGTTCAGGTCTATCCGCACGGGCGGCAAGCCCTTGAACGTCACGCTGATTTCACTGCGCATGGTGTGCCCCTTGCAGCGTTAATGCTGTTAGCCAGATAGTCCGCTACTTGCAGGACTATGGGCATTCGCAGAAACCCGAACAAGCGCCTACTTTTTGACCCTGCGGGCCACAACGGCTTCCGACAGGGTGTCCAGCACAATCAGCGAATCGCCCCACGACAGGCAGGCATCGGTGATGCTCTTGCCGTATTCGAGCTTGCTGGCGTCGTCCTTGCCTGGCGTGAATTTTTGTGCGCCGGCGTTGAGGTGGCTTTCAACCATCAGACCGAACACCTGGTGCGAGCCGCCTGATACCTGGTCGGCAATGTCGCGCGCCACGTCAAGCTGCTTTTCATGCTGCTTGGAGCTGTTGGCGTGGCTGCAATCGACCATCAGCGTAGCGGGCAGTTTGGCTACAGCCAGTTCTTTGCAGGCCGCAGCTACGCTGGCCTCGTCGTAGTTAGGCGCTTTGCCGCCGCGCAAAATCACGTGGCAATCCGGGTTGCCGTTGGTCTGCACGACAGCGACCTGACCGTTTTTATGCACCGACAAAAAGTGGTGGCCGCGCGATGCAGACTGAATCGCGTCAGTCGCGATGCGGATGTTGCCGTCGGTACCGTTCTTAAAGCCTATGGGTGCAGACAGGCCCGATGCCAGCTCGCGGTGTACCTGGCTTTCAGTGGTGCGCGCGCCAATCGCGCCCCAGGCAATCAAATCGCCAATGTATTGGGGTGAGATCACGTCCAGAAATTCACTCCCCGCCGGCAGGCCAAGGCGGTTGATCTCGATCAGCAACTGGCGCGCGATACGCAGGCCTTCGTCAATGCGAAAGGTTTCATCAAGGTAGGGGTCGTTGATAAGCCCTTTCCAGCCCACCGTGGTGCGCGGTTTTTCGAAGTAAACGCGCATCACGATTTCCAGCGTGCCAGCGTATTTTTTGCGCTGCTCCATCAGGCGCTTGGCATATTCAAGCGCGGCTATCGGGTCGTGAATCGAGCACGGCCCCATCACCACCAGCAGGCGGTCGTCAGTGCCGACCATGATGTTGTGGATATTCTGGCGGGTGTGGGTGATGAGTGATTCAACCGCCGTGCCGCGAATCGGGAAGAAGCGGATCAAATGCTCGGGCGGGGGTAACACGGTGATGTCCTTGATGCGTTCGTCGTCGGCCTGGCTGGTGCGGTCGATGGGGTTGGCTCCGGGTGGATACCAGGCATCGGTGGCGTTAGCTGCGCGAGCTGACGAAGCGGCGTTCGCATGGGTGGATGGTGTGGTCATCGTGGGATCCTGAAGAAAATAAAAATCAAAACATCAAAAAAAAACCGCCGGGATTTGAGTCCGGCGGTTCGAGTGAGGTTGCGGTTTACTTACGCGCTTGCCTCTCGTCCACCGGGGACCGAGAAATAAAAGCTAAAGTAAAACCAAGTGCGTTGCATACGGCTGAATGTAGCACAGGTTTTTGACACGGCCATTTTCAAGCAGTGCCGCCCACCGTCAACCCGTCAATACGTAGCGTCGGCTGACCGACACCCACGGGCACGCTCTGGCCTTCCTTGCCGCAGGTGCCGACACCGCTGTCGAGTTGCATGTCGTTGCCCATCATGGTCACGCGGGTCAGTGCGTCCGGGCCATTACCGACAATCGTTGCGCCCTTGACCGGGTACAAAATTTTGCCGTTCTCGACCCAGAAGGCTTCGCTGGCCGAGAATACAAACTTGCCGGAAGTGATGTCCACCTGACCGCCGCCGAAGTTGGTCGCGTACAGGCCCCTCTTGATGCTGGCCACGATCTCTTCAGGCGCTTTGTCGCCACCCAGCATGTAGGTGTTGGTCATGCGCGGCATGGGCACATGCGCGTAACTTTCGCGGCGGCCATTGCCGGTGGGCTTGACCTTCATCAGGCGGGCATTGAGAGAGTCCTGGATGTAGCCCTTGAGGATGCCGTCTTCGATCAGTACATTGCGCTGGCTGGCGTTGCCTTCATCGTCTACGTTCAATGATCCACGACGGTCGGCAATCGTGCCGTCGTCCAGCACGGTCACGCCCTTGGTTGCGACGCGCTGGCCGATTTTTCCGGCAAAGGCACTCGACCCCTTGCGGTTGAAGTCACCTTCCAGGCCGTGGCCAATCGCTTCATGCAGCAAGATGCCGGGCCAGCCGGAGCCAAGCACCACCGTCATCTCACCAGCGGGTGCGGGGCGCGCTTCCAGGTTGGTCAGCGCGGCCTTGACCGCATCACCCACGTACTGCGCAATCTGCGCGTCGTCAAAATAAGCCAGACCAAAACGACCACCACCGCCGCCAGAGCCGACTTCACGTCGGACTTTGCCAGCCACTTTTTTCTCGGCAATCACCGTCACACTCAGGCGCACCAGCGGGCGCACATCGGCGGCTAGCGTGCCGTCGGCGCGCGCGACCATCACCACGTCGTATTCACTGGCAAGCCCTGCCATGACCTGCACAATGCGCGGGTCTTTGGCTTTGGCGAGTTTTTCAACCTTTTCAAGCAGCTTGACCTTGGCCGTGCTGCCCAGCGTTGCGATAGGGTCAAGGTCGTTGTAGAGCGAGCGGCTGCTGCCGATTTTGCGGCTGGGGGTTTTGATGCGGCCTGTCTGGCTAGCGGAGGAAATGCTGCGCACCGTGCGGGCGGCATCAAGCAGCGAGGCTTCAGAAATATCGTCAGAGTAGGCAAAGGCGGTTTTTTCACCGCTCACAGCACGCACGCCCACACCCTGGCCAATGCTGAAAGAGCCGGTTTTGACAATGCCCTCCTCAAGGCTCCAGCCTTCGCTGCGGGTGTACTGGAAGTACAGGTCGGCATCGTCCGCACCATGAGAAGTGATTTCACCCAGCGCCCGGCTTAGGTGCGCTTCGGTCAGGCCAAACGGCACGAGCAGCAGTTTTTGCGCAATCTCCAGCCGCTCCGAGGTCGACGCTGCCGTTGGCCGAACGGTAGAAGACGTGATGGAAGCATTAAGGGATGTAGCAGAGGCGGCGCGAAGTGAGTTCATCAGGCCATTGTAGGCAGTCTGCCTATATCTCGCTCCAAGGGGTTATGTTATGCCCTCTAGGATTGCACCAGCCGCTTGGCCTTGGCGATCGACATCAAAATCCCCACCGCCAACCCCAGCGTAACCATCGCCGTGCCGCCGTAACTGATAAACGGCAGCGGCACCCCAACCACCGGCAAGATGCCGCTGACCATACCCATGTTGACGAAGGCGTAGGTGAAAAAAATCATCGTCACAGCGCCCGCCAGCAAGCGTGCAAACAGCGTGGGCGCTTCCATCGCAATCGCCAGGCCGCGCAGGATCAAAAAGATAAAGCCGACGATCAGCAGCAGGTTGCCGCCTAAGCCAAACTCTTCAGAGAACGCCGCAAAAATAAAGTCAGTCGTGCGTTCGGGAATAAATTCAAGATGCGTCTGCGTACCGGCCATAAAGCCTTTGCCGAACACGCCGCCAGAGCCAATAGCGATCATGCCTTGGATGATGTGAAAGCCCTTGCCCAGCGGGTCGCGCGACGGGTCAAGCAGCGTGCAGATGCGCTGCTGCTGGTAGTCGTGCAGCACCGACCAGCGCACGCCTTCGTCACACAGCTGCGGCTCAAACCAGATCAGCAGAAAAATACCGATCAAACCGAGCAGAACCGGCGGCGCTATCAGCTTCCAGCTCAGTCCGGCAAAAAAGATCACCGCCACACCGGCTGCCAGCACCAGCAGCGAGGTGCCCAGATCGGGCTGCCGCATGATCAGGCCAACCGGCACGATCAGCAGCAAACCAGCGACCAGAAAATCCAGCGGCCGCAACTGGCCTTCACGCTTTTGAAACCACCAGGCCAGCATCAGCGGCATGGCAATTTTGAGGATCTCGCTGGGCTGTATCACCACACCCACATTGAGCCAGCGTCGCGCACCTTTTTTGGTGATGCCAAACACGGCAACGGCAATTAACAAAGCCACACCCGCGATGTACAGCGGCACGGCCAGCGTCATCAAGCGCTGCGGCGGAATCTGCGCCACCACAAACATGATGAAGCCGGCTATCAGCATGTTTCGGCCATGATCCACAAAGCGGCTGCCGTGGTCGTAACCCGACGAATACATGATCAGCAGGCCGGCGCTGGCCAACAGAAAAACCGCAAACGCCAGCGGTCCATCAAAGCCCTGAAACATCGGGGCGGCGCGTCCAAAAAAAGAGGGTTTGTCGAAAACGGCAGACATGCGCTATTATCCCGCGTCCCGCGGCCAGCAATCGGGACCCGCCCTACAGGAAGTGAGCTTCCCCGCCGCGTGAACTGCAGTCGAACAACCCCAATACGCAGACCCCTAGGCTGCCGTCGCCCCGCATTGAAGCAACACCTCCCCCTCTGTTTGTGGAAATTGCAATTTATCAAAACCTCTGGCTTAATCCGGTCTGGGGGATGTCTGAGTCCCCTCTTTGTAGTATTTGATTTAAACCAATTGGAGAAAATAATGACAACGAAATTACGCAAAATAGGGCTAGCCATAGCAGGCACGGCCACCCTGACGCTGGCTGGCTGCGGGGGGGGGGGGGGGGGCAGCTCAACGACTCCCCTAGCACCGACTGCCCTCACCGGCAAGGTATTCATCAACCTGGCCATCAAAAATGCCTTGGTCTGCATGGACTTGAATGCCAACAACGTGTGCGACACGGGCGAGCCCACATCTGCCATGACGGACGTCGCGGGTGCTTACAGCCTGACCTATGACCCGGCCGTGGTCACGGCAGCACAAGTGGCCGCCGCGCCGATGATTGCACAAATTACTCCCGGCACACCTGCTGCGGGTGCTTCGGTCGATGCAGAGGATCCAACAATCGGGGTCGCACAAAAGCCCTACACCCTGTCGGCCCCGGCAGGCAAAGCGGCTCAAATCAACCCGCTGACCACCTTGGTGCAAACCGGCATTCGGGCTGGCTTGACTCTGGCCACCGCTGAGGCTGCCGTGGCCTTGCAACTGGCCATCCCGTCCGCTGATATTTACGACTACCAGGGCAAGCCTGCGTTCAGCCCCAGCAACGTGGTGGACAACGCACGCTTGATGGCCATGTTGACGTCCGGCGCGCTTGACAATGGTGCCCGGCTGTCGGTGATTGACCCACCGGCCACGGCCAGTGCCACACCGTCAAATCAACTGGTACGTTTGAGCTATACCAGTGCTAGCGACTTCTTTGTCGTGACCTTCCCGACCACGGGAATTGCCGCAACCAGCGGTCCAACCAACGGTCAGATCGCATTAACGGACACGCGTACCGGCAAGACTGTGGGTGCCCTGACAGCGAACGACGTGCTCTATTCGCAGGTCTATCTGACGCCGACCGGTTGGGTTCGGTGCGACGGGCTTTCTGCCTTCACCTCGACTTTGGGTACGCCTAACCGCAGCGGCTTTTGCTCCGGCGGGCTACCCACTGCGGGGTACACGATTGCAAGCGACATTTCGGGGAACTCAATGGCTAGCGTCGTGACTACCATGCAGGCGGCCACGGATGGCAGCAACAGCATCACGATGAGCCCCGCGCTGCTTGGCTCGGCCGTGTTCCCTGCGGGCTCCACGCTTAACAAGCGGCGGAATTTGACCCTGTCGCAGAACATTTTCATCAACAACACCAATACGGATACCGGGCTGGCTGGCGGTGTTACCACACTTGAGGCCTTCATTGCGGCACGCCAAACTTCTGGCGTTAACCTCGCGACTGCGGGTGGAACGGTCAATCTGGGGCTTATTTCGAACACCCGTGCGCTACAGGTGGCGTTCACCAACACCACCAACGCGGTTCAGTTCTATAGCTGCGACTTTGTCGCACCGAGTACAGTTAGCAACTGCACCCTGGCAACGGCTGGAACCTTTGCCATCAGCACAGTAAACGGCGTGCGCATCATCCGCTACTCGGGCCACCCGGTCACCTTCATGAACCATGTGCGTGGGCATGCGGAATTCGGCGGCAGAGTGGCGCATTATCGCCAGAACAAACCGGATATTGATTCGAACATCTCCAATACACAGCGGCTGAATGGAACGGCGTTCGACGCGATGAAGGCATTGCTCCCGGGCCTCTGAGTTCGGTATACATAGCTAGTGTTTAATTGCATTAATGAACATAACTAATTATCATTACAGTTTGTAAATAACAAGTTGGGGTGATGATGGGTCGAGTGGCGGCGAAGGTG
>JBKJOH010000094.1:0-2561 GCA_046593295.1 Polaromonas sp.
CAAGTACCTCAACAACATCGTCGAGCAAGATCACAGGGCGGTAAAACGAGTCACGGCTCCGATGCTGGGGTTCAAGTCGTTCTGGAGGGCCAAGAGGTTGATCGCCGGAATCGAGACCATGCACATGATCAAGAAGGGGCAGTTGCACTGCTGCCTCAAGGGTCAAGCCATGTCTACAGCACAGCAGTTCTACGGCCTGGCGTTTTGATCTCGAAGTGCCATCATCACCTTTCTACGCCTTTTACTCACTATTGCGATAAAACCCCGAAATCTCCCGGTCAAGGAGCGATCAAAATTAAGGACGAAAAAAAAGGCACCTTAGCGCCCTTTTTTCGGATCATGTCAATTCTTACTTGGGTGATGTGCGGCGACGTACAACGCCGAGTCCCAGCAGCCCGAGAGCCAGCAGGCCGAGGATTCCCGGCTCCGGCACTTGCGTGACGTTGGCCGCAGTGCCGATGAACAGTTGTTCAAAGCCATTGTTGGCATCGCGGCCGATGCAGGAGCCTACACCCGCGTCCCCACCAACTGTCCCCGCGTCCGGACCATCTGTCCCCACGGTATTCGGATCGCAGCCGAAGCGCAGTTCGACATGAATGTCGGTGTAGCCAGACGACCCACTACTCCAGCTGGCTAGGAAGGCGTTCAGTGCCGGAGCGATGAGGGCATAGGCTGCCTGGTTGGCCCCCAGGTTGTTGTTGATTGCCGAGCCATGGGGAACCGAACTGGTACAGGAAACGGGTGTACCAATTGGACCTGAGATGCTGGGTGCAGTGCTCAAGCAGATCGCGCCGCCCGAGAGGACGTAGTCCGTGGAGGCATTGGTTCCCGCAAACGGATCCGGAAGGCTCGCCGCAGTTGCATTTATGCCGCCGAACGAGAAGCCCCCCGCGGTACCATTGAAGACACCGCCTCCGCCTTCGGTAAACAAGGCGTATGGATGGAGCGTATTGCTGAAGGTTAAATACTGTGTGCTCTGCCCCGTCCCGGTCAAACTGACTTGCGCCCAGACTGCGAGGCTTTGGTTGGTCGAGGCACCACTGTTGACTTGATTATTGTTGAAAAAGAAAATCGGATTAAGGCCACCAAGGGCGCCTATGAAGGCCGTCAACGTGCTGTTCCAGATACCGGAAAAGAAGTTACTGCCGGCAACCCCACTTGGCGTCGACAGGGCGTTATCCATCCCGGCCACATTGGTGTTTACCGGTCCGCCAGTGGCGCCGGTGGCGACGACGATCAGGTCCTTGATTGCGCCAGGCGTGGAGTTGACGTAATAGAGGCTACCCGGTCCGGTGCTGCCGGCAATAACGCCATCAACCTGCAGCGCGTACGAATTGGCATCGTCGTAGGTCACATAGCTCGCGCCGGAGAGGTCAAGGGCGGCCTGGGCCGTGCCTGCCATCCCTGCCCCCAACGCTGCCGCAAGGGCCAGTCGTTTAAATTTTTTGGTTAGAACTTTCATGACATCATCTCCTTTGATTAAGCTGCCGTATCAGAACATCTGATAACTAGGTGGCGCACTCAAACGAAAGCATGTTCCGTGCCATTTTTATATTCACTATATGAATCAATAAGTTATTGATTTTTTTCGGATTAAGTGCGCGGTTGATGTAAAGAAAGCTGACACGAAATTTGAACAACGGCACCAGATGGCGCGGCACTCCTGCCCGACCCTTGCGACCGGGCGCTTGACCTCATGTCTTCATCAGAGCCGCAAGGTCTTGCCTGAGGGAGCGACTGCGTGGCATTTGTGAAACGCCGACCCGGGTGAAGAATCCAAAATCGCCGCTTGGTGTCGCTTGTGCAATACGTTCAAAATCTTCGGACAACTTGAGGGCTTGTTGGAACAGCTTCGGCGCGGTCGAAAAGTGGCGCCCGGCGCGGGCATACCAACGAAAAATGACCGGGGTCATCTGCGGCTGCAAATGCAAGCCCTGGAGCGTGGCCGTCAACCAGATGCGTTGCACGGCGATACCAAGGTGAACCCAGTCCGTTAGATAGATCGGCGGGCGCTTGGGCCGGACCAACAGATGCGCGGCGCAGCATAGCGCGGGCAGCAGGTCAAGCTGGATGCGTGGCACCACCGTGCCCAACAGGTAGCGATTAAAAAACTTGACACGCGGCCAGCTTTGCATGACCCAGGCCATCAGGCGTGCCGTCGCCGGGTCAACGCCGACCGCCTGCTCCGGAATGCGGTCCTTGCTGAAGCGAGCGCGCCATTCGATGACCTCTTTATGAACCGGATACGCTTCGGGGCAAGTCAGCCGGATTTTCGCGCTGTCCCAAAGCAGCCGGGCCACCTTGATTCGATCTCCCCGCGACTCAAATAGCTGCACGCTGAAACCTTCGCCTGCTGCGTTGATCAGCGCCTGGCGCTGCGTATCCGTAAGTGGTGTGGTCTTCATGGGTCGGCGCTGCACCGTTCGCGTCTCAATGCACCCAAACAGCGGGTCCCGCGCCATCGCCGGGTATTTGGTAAACATCACTTCATAGACCGGGTTCCGATCGTCAGCTTCAGATCTGACCTGCCAACGGGCAGCCAAGCCAAAACCGGATGCCGC
>JBKJOH010000228.1:0-4520 GCA_046593295.1 Polaromonas sp.
TGCGCCATCGCGTCCGAATCGTTCATCTGCACGCCGATCACGCGGATCTCGGGCCGCACCGCCTTGATGTAGTTGGCCACGCCTGAGATCAAACCGCCGCCGCCAATGGCAACAAACACGGCATCTAATCGGCTGGAGCCCAGGCTCTGTAATTGACGCAGGATTTCCATCGCAATCGTGCCCTGGCCGGCAATCACGTCCGGGTCGTCAAACGGGTGGACGAAGGTGAGGCCCTGCTTTTTCTCCAGCGTCACGGCATAAAGGTAGGCATCGGAGTAACTGTCGCCGTGCAGCAGCACCTCAGCACCCCAGCTTTTGACCGCATCAATCTTGAGCTGCGGCGTGGTGGTGGGCATGACGATCACGGCACGGCACCCGAGCTTTTGCGCGCTCATGGCCACGCCCTGCGCGTGGTTGCCGGCAGAGGCGCAGATCACGCCTTTTTTGAGCTGGGCCGCGCTTAACTGCGCCATCTTGTTGTACGCGCCGCGCAGCTTGAAGCTGAACACCGGTTGCTGGTCTTCGCGCTTTAACAGCACGCTGTTTTTCAGGCGCAGACTCAAGGCTTTGGCCGGCTCTAGAGCAGATTCAATGGCCACGTCGTAGACCCGTGCCGTGA
Organism: Polaromonas sp.; assembly: GCA_046593295.1. Classification (GTDB taxonomy): domain Bacteria; phylum Pseudomonadota; class Gammaproteobacteria; order Burkholderiales; family Burkholderiaceae_C; genus Polaromonas. Next base: position 620 of record JBKJOH010000228.1, read on the forward strand.
GGATTTTCCTCAGGTAATCGGCGGGTTTGAGCGGCTGGACAGGCTTGCGTGGAAGCGTCTTTTTTTGCAGATTTTTAGCTGATGACATGGTGTTTCTCACAGCCTGACATCATAGTTGGGGGTTTTTGGCAAAAAAAAGACCCAGACTTTGCAGTCTGGGCCGTGAATCCACCCTTTGAGGAGGTGAAGGAGACAAGTGGTGCAAAATGGTTTTTGGGGTCAGAGCCCAATAACCTTTGCGTTGAAATCAGTATAGCGGAGCAATGCTGCGGCGCACGATAAACAGAAAGACATCTATGGAATGCACAGTTAGCTGGACCGGCCCGAGCGCGGCCACGGGGTCACCCTCAGGCATGACTTTCCTGGCCCAGACCGGGAGCGGCCACACGCTGGTGATGGACGGCGCGCCGGATGCCGCCAAAGCCGAAAACGGCGGCGCAAACCTAGCGCCTCGCCCGATGGAAACCGTGCTGGCTGGCACCGGTGGCTGCACCGCTTATGACGTGGTGCTGATTTTGAAGCGTGGCCGTCACGATGTGCGGGGCTGCTCGGTCAAACTGAGCTCTGAAAGGGCCGAAGTGGACCCCAAGGTGTTCACCAAAATCCACATGCATTTTGTGGTGACGGGCAAGGCACTGGTAGCTAGCGCGGTAGAGCGCGCCATCGCCATGAGCCACGAAAAGTACTGTTCCGCCACCATCATGCTGGGCAAAACCGCTGAGATCACGACCAGTTTTGAACTGCTGGAGGCTTGAAAAGGCCATTTTCGACCCCTAATTCGGGTTGTAGCCCAACAAATACGGGCGTGACCAGCTATCAAAATAATAGCTGATTAATAGCTGATATTACGCTACTGGCAACCCGATATCAGCGGCATCAACCGTTTCAAACGTAATAGGCGGTGCTCGTCATGACTTTGGCGGCAACGCCCATCAGGGTTTTGACGGGTGCTGGCAACTCCAGCGCTCCGGCATTCACCGCCTCTAGCGCGTGGCGCGCTTCCTCGTCTTTCATTTGCGCCACGATGGCACGCGACTCGTGGTCGCCTTCGGGCAGTTTCTCCAGGTGGGTTGCCAGGTGCGCCTCCACCTGACGCTCGGTTTCCAAGACGAAGCCCAGGCTCAAGCGGTCTCCGAGACGGCTGGCGAGCAGCCCCAAACCGAAGGCACCCGCGTACCAAAGCGGATTGAGCAGCGAAGGCCGCGCACCCAACTCGCCTAGCCGCTGGCGCGTCCAGGCCAGGTGGTCGCCTTCTTCCGCGCTGGCTGCCAAAAAATGCTCGCGTAGCACGGGGTCGCGCGTGCCCAAGGCCTGCGCCGCATAAAGCGCCTGGGCACAGACCTCGCCAACGTGATTCACCCGCATCAGCGCGCCTGCCAGGGCTTTGTCAGGCGCGGTTAAGTCGGTGCTTTGGTCGGCCACCGTAGGGCAGGGGCGGCTTGCGCGCGGGTTGGCAAACAGGGTGCGCAGGGCGTTGTCGGCAGCGTTGAGCAGGGCATCCATGGGCGGGCTTTCTGTGGGGAAAGTTGAAGTCTAGCCACATCCGACCCGGCTGGTTTGCAGACAGGGGTTTTAATTTGTTGCATGAGTGCAACGGAAATGCTTTTTTAGTGCTGGTTTTCTTTCAAACCCTTTCAAAACCTTTGCCATAGCGCTTCGCCTCTGGTGCAATACATACAACTTCCTAAACGGAGGTTGGCCCGGGGATCCAAAGTCCTGGAGCCCTATGTTTAACCTTGGAGAAACTTTCAAATGAAAAAATCACTCATCGCTTTGGCTGTGTTGGCAGCTTCCGGTGCCGCAATGGCCCAATCTTCCGTAACCCTGTACGGCAGTCTTGATGCCAACTATGGTGAGCGTAAAACGACCGAGACCATTGGCGCTAACACCACCGTCACCAAAAAAACGGGTCTAGCGGACGGCAATACGAACGGGGCTGCGCCCGGCGGCAGCCGTTGGGGCTTTCGTGGCACTGAAGACCTGGGCGGCGGTATGAAAGCCAATTTCCAGCTGGAACAGCGCTTCCAGATCAGTGACGGCACTCAAGTTGCTAATGGGACTTTTACTGGCCGTTCAGTCGTCGGTCTGTCCGGTGCTTTCGGCGAGTTCCTTCTGGGCCGTGACAACTCTCCCATGTACCAGCTGAGCTTCAACAGCGACACAGAGATCGGCGGTGCTTATAGCATCTCGGATGCCGGCATTTTTCGCCGTGACAACTCTATCAACTACATCAGCCCTAGCTTCGGCGGCTTCACCGTGAAAGCCCAAGCCGGCCAAAACAGGACGAAAACCACGTTGAATGGAGTCACTACTGCTGAGACCAAAGACAATGGCTTCGGTCTGAGCGGTGTCTACGACAACGGCCCCTTGATGGCTGGCCTTGCCTACGATAAGCAAAAGGGTCTGTCTGGCGCTGCAGAAACGACAAGTTGGCTCGTGGGTGGTACTTATGACTTTGGTGTTGCCAAGCTGTTCGGCAATGCCAAGCAAACCAGAGTCGAGAATGGTCCGAATCCTAACAGCAAATTCAATGACTTCAACCTGAGCGTGAAAGCGCCAATCGGTGCTGTCTCCCTGCTGGCCGGTGTTGGTCGTAACAAGTTTCAGCAGGCTGGCATCTCAGCCTCGGGCACCGACTACTACGTGGGTGCAGAATACAACTTTTCCAAGCGTACCTATGCTTACGCCCGCGTGGGCACCAAGGATAAGCTCTCCAACGGCGTCATCCTTCCTAGTGGTAACCTTGTTGCTGGTTCTACCAAGAACGATGGTTACAGCATCGGCATCAAACACAATTTCTAATTCTGGGCTGACGCAAGTCAGTTAAGGATTGAAGCAAAAAACCCCGCTATGGCAACGTAGCGGGGTTTTTTTATGGGTGCCACCGAAAAGCAGAAGAAGTAATTGGGTCAAATGGGTATCCCTTTGACGCAAGTAAGAGATGGTGATATTTTCGTGCCATGGAAAAGGCAAATCCTACCTCTGGTGTCGATTACCCGCGCACGTTCGATGAAATGGACGAATGGTTTCGGACCGAGGCGCAGTGTCGGGACTATATCCGGCGCTTGTGCTGGCCGAACGGATTCATTTGCGAGCGTTGTGGTGTTGCTGGGGAGCCTTGGGTGACAGCGCGCGGCGTGTTTCGATGCAAGGCATGCGACGGCAGCACGTCGCTGACGGCGGGCACGGTGTTCCAGGACACTCGCAAACCGTTGCGCACGTGGTTTCTCGCAATGTGGTTTATCACCAGCCAGAAAAATGGCATGAGTGCCTTGGGTCTACAGCGAGCGCTTGGCTTGGGCAGCTACGAAACGGCCTGGACGTGGCTGCACAAGCTGCGCCGGGCCATGGTACGACCGGGTCGTGATCGCCTTAGCGGTGAGATTGAAGTCGATGAAACCTACGTTGGTGGCCCCGAAGAGGGCAAGCGCGGCCGCGAGATCGAGAAAAAGTCCATCGTAGTGGTCGCGGCAGAGAAAAACGGCCGAGTGATCGGGCGCATCCGACTGAAACGCATCAAGGATGCTTGCGCCGAAAGTCTGCTGGACTTCATTCGTGAGGTCGTGGAACCTGGCGCGACAATTCATACCGACGGATGGAAAGGCTATGCGGGTCTCCCCGCTGCAGGCTACAAACATCGCATGACGGTCATCAGCAGCGGGGACGAACAAGCTCACGAAGTCATGCCACGGGTTCATAACGTCGCCTCGCTGCTCAAGCGGTGGTTGCTGGGTACGCTCCAAGGTGGTGTTCAACAACGGCATCTCGATGACTACCTCGATGAATTCACGTTTCGCTTCAATCGTCGCCGTTCAAATACCCGTGGACTGCTCTTTTACCGACTTGCTCAACAAGCTGTCGTCGCCGCACCAGCACCGTACAGTTCCATTATTTACGGCAA
>JBKJOH010000056.1:0-9751 GCA_046593295.1 Polaromonas sp.
CCACCGATTGCTCAGGCGATCATGAAGTGATGGCAAGACAGGTCAGACCGTGGTTGGCAAAGCCCGTGCCGGACGAGGCACCCAGAGTGCGTGTAAGCGATCGAGGCGTCAACCAGCGAATCCCATCAGGGACAGTGGCCAAAAGCCACATCAAAAGTCCGAATGTACGGGTGCAATCTTTACCTTTGAGCCGTCATGAATTGAAAGCTTGGCATACCGGGGGCGTCCATGTACGTCCAGCCGTGGCATATTGATTTGACGCGACGGTTTACCCCAGCGGTTGGGCAGCAGAGGTTGGTTGTTTTGCAGCCCGGCAAAATCGACCCAATGTCGGATTTCAATGACGGTTTCTTTCCAGAGTGGAATGGTGCGCTGCTTGCGCCCCTTGCCATGTAGGCGCACCGAAGGCGTGACTTTGAGTTCCAGATCATCGACGCTGATACGAATCAACTCGGAGACCCGGGCATCGGTGTTGTAAAGCAGCTTGAGCAATACCCGATCCCGGCGGCCGCACCAAGTCGAACCGTCGGGGGCCACCAAGATTGCACGCACCTCTTCCCGCGAGAGGAACCTCAGCAAGGGCTTGTCGAAGCGCTTCGTTGGGATGGCCAGGATCTGCTGGATGAGCAGCAGTGCAGGCGGGCAGCTATGCGCGGTGTTCGCGCTTTCCCAAGCCCTCGGCCAGTAACATCGTGACCAGCGTATTCAACGATGTGCCATCGACCCTAGCTCGTGTCACAAGGTTGGCGTGTAGGCTGCGCGGCAGGCGCTGCATTAAGCGCACAGGCTCGGCAGACTCGCCATGGCGGGTGGGTTTCGGGATTGGCTTACCCATGTGGGCGCGCGCCGACATCCAGGCAGAAAATGTATCGCGCGCATTGATAATGGCTCTGCCTCGGTTTCTCCGTCGGACATACAGCCCGGAAGATCGGTAAAGGTAATCAACAAGCCTCCTCCATCCTCTTCCGTCAGCGGCTCGACTACGTGCGCATACGCCTCAAACGGGTACCGCGATTCAATATGTGGAACAGTGATTTCGCTCATGATTGCAACTCCTTTACCTTATCAACCAGCGCCACGAACAGACGCACATACACCGGCTTGACAGGCCGATGCGCCGGGACACACGGTTTGCCGCATCAGGCGCGTCCAACGCGGCTATGCAAGCGCCAGCGACATCTTGCGCGTGCAGGGGCTGGCGCAAGCCCTTTGCCTTGCCAAACAATGGGGAAAACCCAAAACGTCGGACGAAGCGCGCAATCTCGGCAATGTTTTTGTCACGCCCCAAACCATAAATCAGCGTTGGCCGCAGGATGATCCATTCCACCCCGTGGCTTGCCGCCCATGCCATTGCGTCGAAGCCAGACAGGTTGCTGGCACTGCACTTATGCCCTCAGCCAGTGGCCAAGGTTCTCCTTCGCCGTGGCACACGATATACAGGTGGTCCAAACCGAGTGCCTCGCGCGATGAGCGCATTGAAGCCGTTACACTCGGCGACCGCGTCAACTTGATTTCGAAGCCCAGACGACAGCCGTCTTTCAGAATCAAAAGATCCAATTCGGTGCCGGCATGAACGCCCCAAAAAAAGGCCTCCCCCCGCTGCGCGCCAGTTCGACGAATGATTTCATGCAGCATAAAACCTTCCCACGAAGCGCCGCATTTGGGATGAGCCAATAAATCATCCATCCCGCCAATCCCCAACAGGCTATGCAGCAGGCCGGTGTCCGCCACATACACCTTGGGAGATTTCACTTCGCGCTTGCCCAAATTGGCATGCCACGGAACAAGGCGAAAAGCCATGAAAGTGCCTTCCAGGATATCCAGATAGCGCGACACCGTTTTATCGCTTACACCCAGCGCACGAGCCAACTCGCTGCCGTTCCAGGTTTGCCCATGGTAGTGCGCCAGCATCGTCCAAAAACGGCGTAACGTCAGTGCGGGAAGATTGATGCCCAGTTGCGGCAAATCGCGTTCGAGATAAGTACGAATAAACGCCTCGCGCCACGCGCGGCTGGCAGCAGTATCGTCGACCAACAAGGCACGAGGAAACCCGCCTCGCAGCCAGCGCTCATCCAGCCAATCGCTGCCGGTTGCAACCGGCGCCAACTCCTCCAATGCCAAGCCATCCAGCTCATGAAAAACCACTCTACCGGCCAGACTCTCGGCAGTATGTTTAAGCAACTCGGGCGCAGCGCTTCCCAAAATCAAAAAACGCGCTGGCGTCCACGGGCGATCTGCCAGCACCCGCAGCAAAGGAAACAAGTCAGGACGAAGCTGGATTTCGTCCAGCACCACCAAACCCGTCAGTGGTCGCAGAACAAAAGCGGGATCGGTAAGGCGAGCCTGATCGTCCGGATCTTCCAAATCAAAGTGGCGCACCGGACCATCCCAACCCGCCCCCAATTCCCGGGCAAGCGTCGTCTTGCCCACCTGCCTTGGGCCGAGAATAGCCACCACAGGGAAATTGGCAAGTTGCTGGGAAAGCTGCTGAAGATGGATTGTTCTGGAAATCATCCGAACACTATATATGAAATTTCGGATATATATACCGATATTTCACGTTATTTGACTCATTGACTGCCGACCCGCTGCTCACCTGCGCAGCAACCCCAACCATCGCCCTGCTCTTCGCTCAGTGTGGCAGGCCACCACTGCCGCAAACCGCAGCCAAACCTCCAGCGTGACCAGCCACATCAGCAGACCGTGGTATTGATGCCGAAAAAACTTGCACCAGTTGCCAGTGTTCCGCCCGCCGCAAAACCATGCTCGCCACCAGCTACGAAAGCCCAACGCTTGCGAGCAGCAACCACCCCAAGCCCGGTTCATGCCGACACATCCTCAGCACTCAAGACAAACGGACGGAGTATGACAAAATGAGTGACAAAATTAGTTGAAGTACAACATATTCAATGACACAATACAGTCACTCATTTGTCGCTCTTTTGCCGATCGCGACATTCTCTAAACCGTCAAAGGAACATTTATGGCCCGTAACATGCCTGCCCAAGAAATCGATGCCATCATGGCCATCGTGCTCAAGCATCCAGACGGTATTGGTATAGCAGCGCTTGAAGTGGTCATCGCAGAGCGCCTTCAAGCGCCGATGAACCGCCGAACCCTTCAGCGTCGACTCGAGCGACTGATCGAGAATCAACAAATTGAAGTTGCTGGCGATAGCGTTGCCCGTGTCTACAAACCGGGTTCAAAAAACCCCGCAGTCCAGCGGCAAGGTGTCGCTCAAGCAGTAGCAACAGGAGTCGCTGAAGTCGAACTCTACGTGCCGGTGTCAGTAGAGGGCGCAATAATCCGCGACCAAGTACGGCAAGCATTAATGCACCGTCGCCCGGTCGGTTATCAGCGTGAATTTCTCGCGGACTATGAACCCGGGGTGACGTGGTACTTGCCTGAATCGACCCGTGTTCAACTTCATGAAATGGGGCGTACACCCAAAGGAGCACTCCCTGCTGGCACCTACGCCAGGGACATACTCAACCGCCTGCTGGTCGACCTTTCCTGGGCGTCCTCTCGCCTGGAGGGCAATACCTACAGCCGGTTGGATACCCAAAACTTGATTGAGTTTGGTCAGGTAGCGCAAGGCAAGGATGCGCAAGAAACGCAGATGATCCTGAACCACAAGGCCGCCATCGAGATGCTGGTTGAAGATGCTGATGAGGTGGGGTTCGACGCGTTCACGTTCCAGAACCTGCACGCCGTCCTGTCACAGAACTTGATGCGCGAGGATGCGGCCAGTGGACGTTTGCGTCGCCGGCCCGTGGAAATTTCTGGCACCGTGTTTCACCCTTTGGCCATGCCCCAGGTACTGGAAGATTGCTTTCGGTTGCTGCTGGCAAAGGCCGATGCTATTCCGGATCCGTTCGAGCAGGCATTTTTTCTGATGGTGCAATTGCCCTACCTGCAACCGTTTGAAGATGTCAACAAGCGCGTGTCGCGCATCGGTGCCAACATATCCCTAATCAAACACAACCTGTGCCCACTGTCATTTATCGATGTGCCTGAGCGTGCCTATGTGGATGGCACCTTGGGCGTGTACGAGCTTAATCAGATTGAGTTGCTGCGCGATGTTTTCGTGTGGGCCTATGAGCGCTCCTGCCAACGCTACTTGGCCATCACCCAGGTCATGGTTGATCCGGATCCCTTGAAAATTCAATACCGGGATGCATTGATCCGGGCAGTGCAAACAGTCATCAGAGGAAAACTGGTCCCCGCCGCAACGGCGATCCGGCAACTGGCCAGCGAATCAGCCAATAAACAAGATGTTGACGCATTTTCGCGCCTCTTGACTGAGGCAATCGAACAGCTTCACGAGGGTAGTGTTGCGCGCTATCGACTCAAACAATCCGAGTTCTTGGCTTGGAAAACAATGATGAATGCCCGCAGATAGTTGATGCATGCCATCAATGACGGTGGCGCCACTCACACGTCCTCAGCACTCAAGACGAAAGGTCTGTGAACGGCTATCAAAAAGAAAAGCGCGTAAATCTGGCTGCAATGGACATTGGGCCCAAGCCTGAATTGATCGTGCAAGGGGGGCATTCATATTTTCAAATCTTTTTCAATCGGGCTTGTATGGCTCGGCAGGTTTCAATGATCGCTGCAAATGCCGGCTGATTCAACGCCAGCAAACCATCCTCCAACATCGCGTTGTAATCATGCTCAAGCGCAGCCAGCGATTTGCCCGTCGGAATAATCCGGATGGCACCCGTTACGGCCTTGTAGTAGTTGATCTTGGTGCCATCCGCATCTTTCTTAATGAAGAACATTGACTTGTGCTCAGCAACCTTCAGCGCCAGCACACGATCCGCTGCCGCCTTCTCGAAGTGCACCGTCTTCGCCATGGCGGCCAGGTCATACCAATGCCGGGAATAACGCTCGCCACGCAGTCGGCCCTGCAGGCAATAGACATGTGCTGCCGTCGCTTTTTCCCAGAACGTCCGCTCGGCCGCCATGGTCAAAGCTTGCGCCGTCGGGAACAGTACGCCATCGATCGCTGGCGCAATGTCGCAAGCAACCGAATGAATCTGGTGGGGCTCACCTGTAGCACGCGCCCCAAACTCCAACTGAATGGTGGGGGCGGAATACCCCGTGCCGGTTTTTACAGCGGGATAACCCACGATGAGTTTTTCGCTTTCCTTGCCTGCAATGGTCAGCGTTGCCTGCAGGCCAGCGGCATCCAGTGCCGTTTCAATCACTGGCTTCACCGTGTCTTCGATCCAGCCGGGCAAGCGATTGCGAACGGCACTGGTGATCTTTCTCTCCTGGCTCACTGAACCAGGAATCGGATTGCCGTCACGCAGCAAGTCGGGAACAATTTCGCGGATGTCGTAGGTCAGATCCACATCCTCGGAGAACCGGTCGATGATCTTGTAGACCTTGGACAGCGAAGTGCCGCCCTTGAACGTGAGCATGCTGGCAAGGGACGAACTGTAAATTGCCGACAGAACCCAGACAACCCAGATGTCCTTTTCCAGCAGATGCGCTGGCCGCCCAGATGTCCTTTTCCAGCAGATGCGCTGGCCGCCCAGTCCGTGCGGCGGCGACCTCAAGCGCTTCAGCCTGATCTGCCGCGACAAGCGAAAACCACGACTCAGCCATGTGCGCTCACTTCACCCACCGCGCGCGCCATCCAACTGGGCAGCGCCCCCCTGGCGGCATACATCGCTTCCCACTCTGTCAAGGGTAATTTACTACGCAATATCTTCAGCGCTGCAGGTGCCGCCACGGGGCCCAGCCACGACAAGGCGCGAATTGCCATACCAGCAGGCCGCTTGCCTAGAACAAACAACCAGCGACTGCCATGCTTGAGTTCGACATCACGGTTTCCAAGGCGAAGCTTGCGAGAAGCGCCGGAGGTCAAAAACACTTCTCGCGTCGGTACCTGCGTCGTCAAGCCAAGCGCATTGGCCTCTGCAGCGCCATTGGCCACAATAGTCTCGCCGCTACTGGCTTCAATGGCTTGCACCACCGCCTCGGTGGAAGGCGGGCGCGATCCAAACCGGCCATGAACGGGAGCGGCATAGCCTCCTCGTCCAACACGCAACAACTTGCCCTCGCGTGTCAGGCGCGTCAGCGCTTGGTCGACCGCAGCCCGTGAACCCAAGTGCAGAAACTCCTTGGGCGACAGCAAACCTCCCTCGGGCAGGGACTGCATAGCGGACAAGATGTTTTCAGTGAGTTGACTCATGGGCGGGCTCCCTATGTCAGAAGTTTACGCAAGTTTCAGACATTTTGGGCGAAAAAGATCCAAGCCCAACGCTTGCGAGCAGCAACCACCTAAGGGTACTTCTAGAAATTCAGATTTTCGGGATGAAGTGCAAGGCGCACGGAGCGCAGGAACCGGAGCGTACTTCAGGTACGTGAGGATTTCGAGCACCGCGCAACGCCGCAATTCGCCCGAAAAATGAATTTATAGAAGTGCCCCTAAGCCCATTCATCCCGACACATCCTCAGCACTCAAAACAAACGGTCGGGGCTCAAACCCAAAATCGCGCGTCGCTTCACTGTGATCAAACACCAAATCACGGTTCATGCGCTCGGCCATGGCGGATGTCTATGACTTCGGTCCTGGCCTTAAAGGCCCAAAAAACGTTTGGGAAGGTGCCACCCGCCCGAACTCGCTGTTCTTGTCCATGGCCGTGCAACTGAACAGAGAAGCCTTGCGCCCGGTGTTCGACTGGTTTAGTAGTCGGCTGGTGATCTTCAACGAACAAGCCCAACCTAGTCCACAGATGTCGATCCAAAGGCTCAAGCAGGCCGACGGTCGCAAGGAGATCTGCAACTTCCTTTCTGCTGCCGACATCAGCATCGCCGACATCGATGTTGAGACACGCAAGGCACCTGGTCAAGTAGTTCATTTTGAACTTGTGGCCGGAAAAACTGAAGTCCGATCGGAAGAAATGGAAGAGCACAAGGTGCGCTTCCATCACGTCACCGATCAGGGTAAAGCCGTGTTTGATTTGATGGACGAATCCAATGGCACGCGTAATCTGCTGTTTCTTGCGGGGCCCGTGTTGGACATCCTCAGCAAAGGGCTGACACTGGTCATCGATGAACTCGACACCAGTTTGCACACCTTGCTAGTGCGTGAGCTAGTGCGGCTGTTCCACCGCCCCGAGATCAACACCGGCGGTGCGCAACTGATCTTTACGACCCACGACACCTCGCTGCTGGACGCGCCAGATCTGTTCCGACGCGATCAAGTGTGGTTTGTTGAAAAAGACCGAGACCAGGCATCGGCATTGGTTAGCCTGTCCGAATTCAGTCCGCGCAAAAACGAAGCTCTGGAGCGCGGCTACTTAATGGGCCGGTATGGCGGCGTGCCATTTCTCAGCCACACCGTTGCTAGTGCAGGGTTTCAGAGGGTTTAGTATGGGTCAGCCAAAATCGGCAGGTCAAATCGACGTCGGCGACAACACCTGGCGGCCACCGCACCAGATTAGGCTGGCACAAATACGGCAGGGCTAACACCGAAGAACTTGCCTAATTTGCCGGCTAGGGTTGTGCTGATTTTTCGTTTCCCGGCCAGAATCGCGGATAGGTTGCTCTGGGGAACAATAGCCGCCAAGTCTTCTTGCTTCAGGCTTCGAGCAGCCATCAAGAAATGCAGTGCATCCTTGGGTTCTGCTGGCTCGATAGCGTGGTTCTCTTGTTCGTACTTCCAAACCAGATCACCTACCCAATCAAGCAGGCCCGCCATAGCGTGGTCTTCGTCATCACCTATGGCATCCAGCATCACATTCATCAGGGACACCATGCGGGTGTACTCAGCTTTACTGTGAATGGGGCGCAGGTGAGCCATGGAGTCAAACGCCTGCCAAGAGGTTTGGATGGCCTTGATGTCGAACTGAGTATGAGATGCGTGCATGATTACACCTTGCCTTTCCGATAGAGCTTGTTCCAGTTGTCGTATTCCCGATGCGTCATCACCCGATGCACAAAGCCCTTTTTGAACCTGTATCTAACGACAACCACCAAGCGATAGTTGTTGCCACCTACGTCAAAGACCGTATAGGGCGGCACATAGTCGGCAGAATTGAACATTTCTTTGATATGGTTGAAGTCCTTGAACTCAGCATGCTCAACCGCAGTGTGCCACTCGCGCAACACCCCCTCTGCTTCAGGATGTTTCTGCCAGAAATCACGAAGCATTTTGATGGAGATGATGTGCACGGGCGAATTATATCAAATTGATATGTTTGGTCAAGACCCAAGATTGAATGCACATGCTGCTGCTCGTGTAGCACAGATAACAGGCAGCGAAAACACCTCGCGCACCTGTTCTGCATAAGACGACACCGGCACACCGTGCCCCATGCGCCACACCAATCCATTCACATGGACATCATCCGCGCCAGGCTGAAGGTAACTGAGTGCAATTTTGCCTGAATACAGATTTCTGATTGTCTCCAGCCTTAAACCCGTCATAATGCGCTGCAAATGCAACGCAAGGAGATTGTCATGAAAACCATGAAAACCATGAAAACCATGAAAACCGCCTCAATTCCCTCGCTACGTGTCGAACCTGAGCTGCGCCATGCGGCTGAGAGCGTTTTGCGGGATGGGGAAACCCTGTCCAGCTTCGTGGAGCAATCATTGCGGGCTAACATCGAACACCGGCGTTTACAGCAGGAATTCATCGCCCGGGGCCTGGCTTCACACAATGAGGCACGACGTAGCGGCGAATACATCCCCGCTGAAGATGTCCTGCGCGAACTTGACGATATGTTGGCCCAAGCGGAAGCCAAGGCCGGCGTTTGAGCTACCGCGTCCGCTATACCGAGGCGGCCCGGGAGGATTTGCGCCGGTTGTATGCCTTCCTCCTGGAGCGTGATCTAAAAGCCGCGCGCCGGGCACGCGACGCGATCGCCAAGAGCATTGAGTTTCTGCGGGAGTTCGCTTTTACTTGCCGGAAAGCGGAGGCCGGCAATCCCTTCCTGCGCGAGTTGGTCATTCCGTTTGGTGCGGCTGGCTACGTTGCCTTGTTCGAGATTGAAGACAACGAAACAGTCACCATTCTGGCAATTCGCCATCAGCGCGAGGATGACTCCTATTAGCCTGACAGCTTGTCGGACTTGGCCCCATTCACTGGAATACGCACATAAAGCAGGCAATGGACTAAAGATATATAGGCTCCACTTTTCACGATTCACGAATTACGATTCACTAAATCACCCAATCACTAAATCACCGAACCAAATCACCGAACCAATAGTCTCCGTCATCATCATTACCAAAAACGCCAGCGCAACCATCCGCCGCTGCGTGGAATCGGTAGCAAGCGTAGCCCGTATGAAACGAAGTGTCCCCCAAGGGGACTTCCTTCGGGGCGAAATACGGGAAACCTGCTCCCGTAATCCGCTGCCCCCCCAAGGGGACTTCTTTCAGGGCGCGCTCCTTACGGGCTACGTTCTCTAACTTAATCACTCCATCATCGAGCGCTCGCTTTCCATACCATTTCAGGTATAATTAACTCATGGACACCTCTAAAAATCCAAATTTTCGTCATTCCCGCTTTCGCGGGAATGACGAATTATTAGAGATGCCCTCATGGTTGCACCACAAGAAAAACCGCTCGTCTGGATCGGGGGCAGTAAAAAAGACTTGATGGCCCTCTCTGCCGACGTGCGGAAGTTCTTCGGTCACGCCCTGGACTTCGCGCAGCGCGGCGATCGGCACGACGCGGCGAAGGTGATGAAAGGTTTCGGCGGGGCCGGCGTCCTGGAAGTGGTCGAAG
>JBKJOH010000026.1:0-3098 GCA_046593295.1 Polaromonas sp.
GTGAACGCGGTGGCCAGTTTGATCAGCACGAACTCCAGCACCAGGCCGACCATGCCGATCACGAAGATCGCGATGATGATGTTCTTGACGTTCAGATTGTTCCACTCGTCCCACACCCAGAAGCCGATGCCGACACCGCCGGTCAGCATTTCTGCTGCCACGATCACCAGCCAGGCTGTGCCAACGGCCAGGCGCACGCCGGTCAGCATGTAAGGCAGCACAGCGGGGAACAAAATTTTGGTGACGATCTTCCATTCGCTGAGGTTGAGTACCCGCGCCACGTTCATGTAGTCCTGCGGCACGCGCTGCACGCCGACGGCGGTGTTGATGATCATGGGCCAGATCGAGCAGATAAAAATCGTCCAGATGGCCGCTGGGTTCGCACCCTTGAACACCAGCAAGCCAATCGGCAACCAGGCCAGTGGCGACACCGGGCGCATCAGGCTGATGAGCGGGTTGAACATACGGCTTAAAAACGTGAAACGGCCAATCATGAAGCCGACCGGAATGCCAACGATGGCGGCCAGACCAAAGCCCAGTGCCACGCGCTGCAGAGACGACAAGATATTCCAGCCAATACCCTGGTCGTTCGGGCCTTTGCTGTAAAACGGGTCGCTGAAAAGAGTCACCGCTTGGGCAAAGGTGGCCACGGGCGATGGAATGCTGCCCTTGCTGGTGATGGAGATCGCCATCCACAGCAGTACCAGCAGCCCAAAGCCGAGAACAGGCGGCATGATGCCCAGCCGCAGGAAGGACAGGTCGCGCAGCGGCTTGAAAGTCGTTGCAGGTGGTGCGCGAGCTATGGCTGCTGTAGTTTCGGTTTTTAGCATATCTTTTGAGGCTGTAGCCCCCTGTTTGTGGGCGCGAGCAGCTCCTGAATGTGTAGCGCCCGAGCTTATATCAGCAGCGTTGAGTTCATGAAAAACAGCAGCGACCATGGCGTGCTTCTTAATTGAAGGTGAATCAGGCTTTGACTTTGAAGCTGTCGGCGTACTTGACCGGGTCTTTGCCGTCCCAGACCACGCCGTCCATCAGTTTGCTGGAGCGCATCATGTCTTTGGGTACGCTGACTTTGGCAGCGGTTGCGGCCTGCTTGTAGATGTCGATCTGGTTGATCTGTTTGGCCACGGCCAGATAGTCCGGGTGCTCTTTGATCAGGCCCCAACGTTTGTGCTGGGTGATGAACCACATGCCATCGGACAGGTAAGGGAAGTTGACCGAGCCGTCGCCCGAGAACTTCATGTAGTTCGGGTCATCCCAGGTTTTGCCCATACCGTTCTGGTAGCGGCCCAAAATGCGCTGGTTGATGGCATCGACGCTGGTGTTGACGTAGCTCTTGTCAGCAATCGTTTCGGCCATCTTTTGCTTGTTGGCCAGGCTGGCATCAATCCATTTGCCAGCTTCCAAAATAGCGGCGGTGACGGCGCGTGTGGTGTTTGGGTATTTTTTGACAAACTCGGCAGACGTTCCCAACACCTTCTCGGGGTGGTCTTTCCAGATGTCTTGGGTGGTGATAGCGGTGACACCAATGCCGTCGATGATGGCGCGGTGGTTCCATGGCTCGCCTACGCAAAAGCCGTCCATATTGCCGACGCGCATGTTGGCAACCATTTGCGGTGGCGGCACGGTGATGACTTTTGCGTCTTTGAGCGGGTTGATGCTGTGCGCCGCCATCCAGTAGTACAGCCACATGGCGTGTGTGCCAGTCGGGAAGGTTTGGGCGAAGGTGTAGTCCTGACCTGCGAGGCGTTTTTCCTTGGCCATTAATTTCGCCAAGCTTACACCGTCAACTGCGCCCTGGTCTGCCAGTTTTTTGCTCAATGTGATGGCCTGGCCGTTCTGGTTCAGCGTCATCAGCACGGCCATGTCTTTTTTCGGGCCGGATGTGCCCATGTGTACGCCGTAAATCAGGCCATAGAGCACATGCGCAAAATCGTTTTCGCCGCTGACCAGTTTGTCGCGTACACCTGCCCAGCTGGCTTCTTTGTTCGGGGTGATGGTGACCCCGTACTTTTTGTCGATGCCAAGCACCGAGGCCATGACGACGGAGGCGCAGTCCGTCAGCGGGATAAAACCGATCTTGACTTCCTTCTTTTCTGGCGCGTCTGAGCCCTGTGCATACGCCAGCGCACGCAAGGCCGGGCTGATGCCCACTGCACCAGCGGCTGCTGCCTGCAAAACCGTGCGACGGGACAGGGAAGATTTAAGGGACTCAGAAGGTTTTAGCAAGTCGGTCATGTGTGATCGCTCCATGAAGTGGTCATAAAAACAAAGGCAGTGAAAAAACAAAAAGGCGTTCGACTCACGCGGCCATCTGTTGAGATGACTACGCAGTACGAACGCCTTTGTTCTATTTGAAAACCTCCGCATCGCCGTTGACGCAGAGTTCTCGTGCAGGGGTATGAGCAAGAGCTGCGCCAGATGGTTTTTAGACTAAAAATCGCCGATTTAACTGCCTAAAAGTGGCTGTAGCCCAATGAATATGGGCGTGACAAGCTCCTGTTTTAATAGCGACTTTGATTCGTCTCGGTTCGGTGCACTGAGTTTGTGCGCTGCACCAAATAGCGTTGTGGGAACCTAACCTAGCAGATCGGCCACGTCCAACATACGTTGCGCAACATCGCCCAGTCGCAGGCCTTTGTCCATCGCGGCCTTGCGCAGCTTTTCATAGGCCAGTTGTTCTGACAGGCCCTGGCGCTGCATCAGCATGGCTTTGGCGCGGTCAATGGTTTTGCGGTCTTGCAGCTCGGTCCGTGCGCTCGCCAACTCGCGGCGCAGGCCTTGCTCATGCTCAAAGCGCGCCATGGCTACGTCCAGAATCGGGCGTATGCGGTCGGGCGACAGGCCGGCCACGATGTAAGCCGACACACCCGCAGCCACCGCGTCTTTGACGTGCGTGGTGTCGTTGTCATTGGTGAACAGCACAATCGGCCGGCGTGCATCGCGGGTGGCCATCACGACATGCTCCAGCGAGTCGCGTGCTTCGCTTTCGGCATCCACAATAATCATGTCGGGTTGCAGCTGGGCCAGACGCTCTTGCAGAAAGGTGTCTGATGGCAGCACGGCGACCAAGTTGTAGCCGTTTTCAAGCAGGCCAA
>JBKJOH010000109.1:0-2721 GCA_046593295.1 Polaromonas sp.
CGCCGTCACCTGTGCCTGAACGCGCGCTTCCAGCCGCAGGACCTGGCGCTCGCCGCCCGGGCCTAGCAGCTCAAGCATGTCGGCACCGCCCTGGCCTGACTTGCCGCCCAGCCAGTCGTGCTGCAGCAAATCGCGCGGGTGGGCGGGCCAGCCGCGCTGCGCCAGGTAGGCCGGTGATGCGCAGAGCTGCCGGCCCATGCTGCCGAGCTTGCGTGCGACCAGGCTGGAGTCGGCCATCGCGCCGACCCGCAAGGCCACATCCACACGCGCCTCAATCAAATCAATCAGCGTGTCGTCCAGCAGCAGGCGCAAACTCAGCCGGGGATGGCTGCGCAAAGGCGCCAGCGCTTTGGCCAGCAAACCACCAAAACCAGCTGGCGCGGCCAGCCGCAACTCGCCTTCGGGTTCTTCCCGCAGCCGCACCAGCGCCTGTTCGGCCGACCGCGCTGCAGCAACCATGGCGGCACACCCGGCGTGATAGCGCTCGCCGGCTTCGGTCAAGCTCAGGCGCCGGGTAGAGCGATGTAGCAAAGCCAAGCCCAGCGCCTGCTCCAGCTGCCGCAAATGCTGGCTCACGGCAGAAGGTGTCATGCCCAGCTGCCGTGCCGCAGAGGTCATCGACCCGGCCGCCACCACCTCGGCAAATACCGCCATGCGTTTGAGTTGATCCATGTATTTTTTTGTTATTAATTAGTTTTACTTCATGGTAATAGCAAATGTTGCTGTCTATTCAGTTATTTGTGAAGTCTGCAAACTAGAAGCTTCATTCATTCACAGGAGTTTTTCATGAAAATCGCACTCATAGGCGCCACTGGTTTTGTAGGCGCACCGGTTCTGGCAGAGCTGCTCAGCCGCGGCCATCAAGTCACCGTGCTGGCCCGCACGCCTTCCAAGTTGCCCGCTCAGGAAGGCTTGACGGTCGTTCAGGCCGATGCGCTGGATGCCACTCAGGTAGCCAAAAGCGTCGGCGGCCACGACGCGGTGATCAGCGCCTACAACCCGGGCTGGAGCGAACCGGAAATTCACGACATGCACCTGCGGGCCAGTCAGGCGATTTTGGAAGGCGTCAAAGCAGCGGGCGTGAAACGCGTGCTGGTTGTCGGCGGCGCAGGCAGCCTGTTTGTGGCGCCCGGGGTACAGCTGGTGGACACGCCCGAGCTTCCCGCTCAGTACAAACAGGGGGCGCTGGCCGCGCGCGAAGCATTGAACCAGCTGAAAAATGAAAGCACGCTGGACTGGAGTTTTGTCTCACCACCCATTGGCCTGGCACCGGGGGCGCGAACCGGTAAATACCGCGTCGGCGCCGACGAACTGCTGCCCGGTCAGGGCGGCCAGCCAGCCGGTATTTCAGCGCCAGACCTGGCCGTGGCGATTGTTGATGAGATCGAGGCGCCAAGGCATGTGCAGAAGCGCTTCACGGTCGCGAATTAGGCTTGGGCGGCCGTAAGTTCATTCATGACGAACAGGTGATGGGTGCTGTAGAAAGCTAGGTATGGGCTGCATTTTGGTCATGCCCCTGGCGCGTTCACGCTGAGAACGCGTCGAAGGGGTTAGCGACGTCAGCAAAGCGTTGCTGACAGGCACGTTCCGATAAAAACATGCAAAACATCAAATCTGATCCTGTAAGATAACTGGATCTTTCAACAGTATTCTCATGGGCACAGACCTTCTACCGTTTTTTATCCGCGAGCACTACGAGGTTCATGAGTGGAAGCATGCCTGCGCCATTCTCAAACAGGACTTTTCTGCTGAATGGGCCGATTTATGCGCTCTGCTTATGGAGTTTCGGCTGCAAAAAAGCTGGATCACCGTGGGTGGGGGACGCAAAAGCAAAGTATCTGAACGCATTGACTCCTTTTTCTATGCGCGCGGCTGGGAAGAAAAGAAATTCGAAACAGAAATCGTTGTTGACGGGGACTCAAAGCAATCCCCAACACACAAGGTTGACTGCTTTAAAAACCGGGTGGCAGTTGAAATCGAGTGGAACAACAAGGACCCATTTTTTGATCGCGACCTCAATAATTTCAGGTTGCTGTTTGATTTGAGAGCGGTCAGTGTCGGCGTCATCATCACGCGGAGCGATGAATTACAGACCATTTTTGACAGCCTGGGACGAGGCTCCAGCTATGGCACTTCAACCACGCACATGAGCAGGCTGCTACCTCGCCTTCATGGGGGCAGCGGAGGCGGTTGTCCTATTTTGGTGTTCGGTATTCGTAAAGAGCTATATCAGGAGGATACGTAATGACTCATCCATCCGCGTCAGATGATTTCCTCACTCGCACGCAAGGCAAAAAGTTTTCAACGATTCTTGCTGACCCCCCGTGGCAGTTTCAGAACAGGACGGGCAAAGTCGCGCCGGAACATAAGCGTCTGAATCGCTATGGCACGATGGCCCTCGAAGACATTAAGAAATTGCCTGTATCAGCGGCGTGCGCGGATACGACACATCTCTATCTCTGGGTACCCAATGCCCTGCTTCCTGAAGGGCTGGCAGTATTGATGGCATGGGGATTCCAGTACAAATCCAATATCATCTGGCACAAAATCCGCAAGGACGGCGGTCCGGATGGCCGCGGTGTCGGGTTTTATTTTCGCAACGTCACGGAGGTGGTGCTGTTCGGCGTGAGGGGCAAAAATGCCCGCACGCTGCCACCAGGCCGCAGCCAGGTCAATTTTCTCAAAACGCGAAAACGCGAACACTCGCGCAAGCCGGACGAG
>JBKJOH010000134.1:0-10774 GCA_046593295.1 Polaromonas sp.
GCATTACCTTTTTCCAGCTCTGCCGCCTGCTCACAGAGCACCGCCGAGATTTGGACGAGGCGGCTGTATGAGTGCCGAGGTCCAACCTCTGACCAATCCCAATGCCGCCATCGACGATCTGATGACCGCCATGCGTGAACAGGGCATCGAACCTTCTGACCCCCTTAAAATGGATGGCACGCTTGAGCGTTTCCACGTCGTGGGTGATCGCAAGGGTTCCACCAACGGATGGGCCGTCGTCCATCTGGACGAAAAGCCAGCCGGCAATTTCGGCTGCATGAAACGCTTCGGCGATCACAAATTCTCCTGGAAGGCCAAGCGCGACACGAAACCGATGTCCGCCGCCGACCTGAAAGCACAGCGCGAAGACTGGGCGCGGCGCAAGGCTGAACAGGTCGCTACCACTGCCAAGCGCCACGCCGATGCAGCTGACCGAGCCCAAACCCTTTGGAACGCAGCACAGCCAGCCCCAGACAATCACCCGTACCTGGTTCGCAAGGGCGTCAAAGCCCACGGCCTGCGCATGGGCGTGTGGGAAATGACAAACAAAGAAACGGGCGAAGTATTTCCGCTGACCCAGGAGGCGCTTTATGTGCCGCTGTGTGACAAGACACGCACAGTGCACAGTCTGCAGGGCATTTTTCCCGGAAAGATCCTGGGCAAAGGCGAAGGCGCCCGCGACAAGGACTACCTGAAAGACGGCGCCAAGCGCGGCCTGTTCCACCCCATCGGCCGTCCGCAGATGTTCGAGGGCCGTCAGGTGTTCATCATTTGCGAGGGCTACGCCACCGGCGCCACGGTGCATGAGGCGACCGATCATCTAGTCCTGGTGGCCTTCGACACCAGCAACCTGCTGCCAGTCGCCAAGGCGATCCGCGAAAGCAAGCCTGACGCGATCATCCTGTTCGCGGCTGACAATGATCAGTGGACTGTGACCCAGGACGTCACTAACCCGGGCCTGCACTTCGCCAAGCTGGCGGCAAAGGAAGTTAATGGACTTGTTGCGTCACCACCGTTCGTCTATGCCGATGGAGAGCAGGATTCCGATGGCAAATGGTCGGGGCCGACTGACTTCAACGACGCAGTGATATGGATGGGGGTTAAGGCGGTCAGTGAGATTTTCGAAGTAACACTTAGGAACGGCGACGTTTCTCAGGATGAGCGTGGCGTACCTTTCGCGGAGGCGCCCGGGTCGGTTACTCATGACATGGTGATGCCTGACTACATCGACATGGACGAGGTTGCGTTGTCGGCTGATAGAGGCGAAGTCGCAGTACGCGGTACTGGGCAGCAAGGTTTACCAAGCCATCCATTGCAGAAAGCGAGCGCAATGCCGATTGGTGCGGATGCCCGTGACGGCACTACTGGCACGTTCGCGCTAACAGAGGTTGGCAATTGCCATCGCATCATAGCGGCACATGGCAGCAATATCCGCTTCGTTCCAGAACTGAATGCTTGGCTGCACTGGTCAGGCGAAAACTGGTTGTGGGATACGGATGGCTCTAGGCTGCGTGGAGTGGTGCGTGATCTTTGGGGGGACATTTACGCCGAAGGATCAGGCCAGTTTGAGCAGGCGAAGTTTTTCCTTCAATGGGCTCGCTTATCTCAAGCAGCAAAGACTATCAATAATGTGGCGAGACTTCTTGAGGGCTTCGCTGAGCTGCGACTACCGCTCCCCACGATCGACGGCGATCCGATGCTTGTCGGGCTCGATCGGGCGCGCAAGGTGCTCGACCTGGAATCAGGTATATGTCGGGCGGCGCGTCGAGAGGACTACGTCACACGCTCTCTTGGCCCCAATGAAGTGGGCGATTCCAGCAAGGCAGTCGGCTGGAGGAAGTTCCTCGACGAGATCTTCATTGGAGATATCGCTCTGATCGAATGGGTTAAGCGCTATATCGGCTATACGCTTACAGGGCGCTACAACGAGCAAATTTTTGTTTTTGCTCATGGCGGCGGCTCTAACGGCAAAAGTGTGTTGATTAAAACCTTGCAGCAGCTGTCTGGGGAGTATTCCAGGACAGTAGCTTCGACGACTCTGATGGAGCAGAAGCGCGGCGCGAGTGACGCAAGTCCGGATGTTGCTGCCTTAGCAGGTGCTCGCCTTCTGCTTTCCAGTGAAACATCTGCCGGATCCGTCTTCGACGAGGAGTTTTTGAAGGGTTGGACTGGTGGCGACACGCAGAACGCACGCCATCTCTACCGTGACACCTTCTCGTTTGAACCGGTTGGTAAACTGTTCATCGCCGGCAACTATCGGCCGCGGATCAGCGGTACCGACCACGCCATCTGGCGTCGAGTTCGTCTATTGCCTTTTCAGCGTAAGTTCAGCGACGAGGAAAAGGACACAGCACTGCCAGAGAAGCTTGCCGCCGAGTTGCCGCACATCCTAGCGTGGGCTATGGAGGGTTGCTTGGATTGGCGGCGCGAGGGTTTGAGCTCCCTGCCCAAGGTTATGAACGACGCGAGCAAACAGTATGCGGCTGAGCAGGATATCCTCGGTGAATTCCTCGCTGAATCCACTATTGAAGGCCCGGTTCACGAGTGCACCAGCCAGGAACTGTTCGACGCTTATCGAGAATGGATGTCGGAATGCAATCTGAGGCCGTCCAGTCGGCAGGCGTTCGGCCGTCAGCTAGGGGAGCGCGGCTTCAAGGCTCGACACACCAATAAAGGGAACGTCTACAGGGGGCTGATGCTTTCCTCTCCCCTGTAAGCAATGCGATGTCAGCGCGCAAGTGACGCAAGTGACGCAAGTTGGGCTGTTTTGGAAAAGTCTTCCTAGAGAGGGCTCCTTGTAAAAGTTTGTCAAAACAGGGCGGGAAGCGTCACTAGCGTCACTTTTGAGCTTGAGGCAAGTGAAACCCGCAGCCCAGGTGGGGAGACAATTTTCGCGCTGATGCCA
The DNA here is from genome assembly GCA_046593295.1 of Polaromonas sp. Lineage (GTDB taxonomy): Bacteria > Pseudomonadota > Gammaproteobacteria > Burkholderiales > Burkholderiaceae_C > Polaromonas. Next base: position 2,906 of record JBKJOH010000134.1, read on the forward strand.
GCCATATGGACACCAGCGGCCCCCACCACAGAAGTTTTTCGGGTGACAAGGTGCCAGCGTTCCTGGCGTGACGCTACGATCGTTGGACACCCACCATAGGCCCGCGAGGCCGTAGCCATGACCGCCGAAACGTCTGACCCAACCCAGCCAATCCAGATCCGCCGCGAGGCCGCACGGACTCTTTACGTAACGACACCAATGACACTGGCAGAGATAGCGGCCCAAGTCGATTGCAGTGAACGCACGATGAAGCGCTGGAGCGCTGCTGATGGCGGTTGGAAGAAGGCTGGCGGGCGGAAGTTGACCGAGCGAGCCCATGGGATCGCCGACCGCATGACAAAGGCTGCAGCGGAGTTGGAGGCCGCCCAGGTGCCGGCTGAGGATCGCCCAGCTGCCATGGCAGAGGCACGGGAGGATATAGCTGCCGATGATCGTGCTCAGTTGCTCGTGGCGCACCGAAATCAGCTTAAAGTCGTGGACGGCCTACTAAGCGAGGCGGTTCGATCCAGGAGTGATAACGGAGCTCGGCTGGCCTGGCGAGTGGCCCAGACGCTCGCTATCAAACAACGAGCCGAGCGCTTGGCCTGGGGTCTGGATAATGGCGAGCAGGACCACACCATTGTGATTGAGCGCAGCTGACAGCAACGAACTTCAATGATCCAAGACGATGTGGCCATCAGCGTTTTACACACGCTGGGCTGGTTGCCGTCCTTCGCGACAGGCAAAAAACAACCCACAGCTGACGTTGGCGACAGGCAGAAATCGGCCGATTCTGTTGAAAAAGTCGGCCATGGTTTCCGCAGCTGAAAAGTATGCGTCTGAGATTGAAATCGTTACCTTCGGCAGAGGTTGCCGTACTCAGATTTCACGTGGCAGTGTGCTAAAAAGGCGCTTTCACCAGTCGGTCTTCTGGCCGTTTCAGAAACCGACTTTTTCAACAGGATTGGCCACAAGCAGACGGTGGATGGGGTGATGGCATTCTGCTAGTCTTGAGGTTGAATTTGATAAAAATCGCTGCTAGTGCCTCAAAAAATAGGTCTATATAAAGTCTTAGCTCGTAGGAGGGCTAGCGATGCAAGATGAACAACAGCATGAGAAAATCATAGCTATACGTCAACGAAAAGCAGAAGCAGAGCAGCGAGCCATTAAAGAGGATGAACTCCGACACGCGAAAATAAAGCGCCAAATTGATCAAGTAAGAAACGATCGGCATTTCGACAAGTTAAATGCAAGTAACGCTGCTGCTGAGAACCGAAAACAAGCCTTAGCATTGGCTGCCGGATACCGAGAAGCAAAAAAACTTATAGAGAAACACAAAGAAACGCTTCTTCTTAAATTCCGGCAATGCTTCCGACTGGATGACTACGGGCAAACCATCCTCGTCAATGAGAGTGGATGGAACTCAGAAATTGAATATTTTGTAAGTGGGGTGATTGGAAATATAATAGAAAGCAATGTATTTTTAAAAATGGACAAAAAAATTATTTTCAACTATCGACTTAATTATTAAGTCGGAAGGCTACAATGCCGTCCCCGTTAAAAAATACCCTTCGATATGGAAGGAGTGGAATATGAAAGGCATTGCGCCTATATTTTGAAGAATAGCGGCTGGAAGACCAGTCTAACGAAAGGAAGTGGTGATCAAGGAGTTGATATCCACGCGATAAAAAATAATATAATAGTGGCAATTCAATGCAAGAGGCTGTCAAAACCTGTAGGCAATAAAGCTGTGCAGGAGGCATTGGCAGGCATGCAATTCGTAAAAGCCAATTTTTCCGTCGTAGTCACAAACTCAACCTATACACCAAAGGCTCGAGAAATCGCGAGGGAAACTGGGACGTTTTTGTTGACTGACAACGATCTCCCTCACCTTGAATCACTAATCAAGCAAAGATCTACCGCCTTCTGAAAAGTTTCTTACTTAGCATACTTATGTGAAGTGAATCTGCCCTGGCTTCCTAGATGCCGCGACCATCTGGTCGATGCGTTTAGGCAAACGAGGGCTACTCAGAGTTGGCGCCAAAGCCAGATCAGAAGTTTCCGTCCAGCACCCTCAAATTGTGCTTGGCTGCCTCATTACCAAGTCTTGCAGCCCTTTCGAACAGGATACGAGCTTTGGCAAGGTCTTTGGTTCCACCTTCAAACTCAATCTCATTCGCGTAGTATGCGCCAAGCATCAACATAGCTTCAGAGTCACCATGATCAATTCCTTTCTGGATGTACACGTCTGCTGCTTCCCTGTTACCTTTGTCATTCTCCAAGGAGCACAGATACTTGTACGCAAGAGGGCAACCAAGCTTCACAGATGCAAGGTAGTAGGATTCTGCCTTATCAAAGTCAACGGCAACGTGTATGCCAGCATGGTAAATTAGTCCAAGCACTACGTTGGCTAGAGGATGATCAGTGTCGGCTTCCATGCCCTCACGCTCTGTCGGGAGAAACTCTCCATAGAAGTCACTACGTTCTTTTAGTAAACGATCTAAGCGAGTGAAGGCATCTAAGTAAACTTCATCTTTGTTACGAAGGAGTCCGCCCGACCGCTTAGAGTTATGATCGTATGCACTTGCGTTGATGCCGGTGTCAGGAAATCTGAAATCATTTCTCTTTCGAAGGTGCGCCCTGACAAAGTAGTAGGTAACATACGCCAACAACGAAAGCCCATAGCTTGGTATAGCGAATACGAGAGCGAGGATTATCAAAATCATTCTATTCATCCATGTCCATTTGAAGGTGGGGTTCTAGCACCTTAACATTATACAAGCGGCGGTTGCAGGAGCTGAGTGCAACACGGCTATCTAACTTCTGGAGAGCAGCAAGCTTCCAGCTGACTGGCAACTACCCCTAAAGCACCTGATCTGATTGCACTGAGCACCAAGCTTCCCCAGCCCCAGGTGTGTCGTTCACATCTATAGAGCGTATGGACATATCGACGAACCTCGTCTATCGGCATGTTGTCTAGCTGCTCATGCGGCCTGGCGTTGATTGCGTCTAGATCGACGCCTTCTTGGCTCAGGCTTCCATGTACGAATGTGGTCGAGTAGGCCAGTTTATGCAGGTCGTCATAGGCTTTAAGCTCATAAAGTTGCGTTACACCATCCACCCCCTCAAATGTCAGCTGCGAGTGAAGCACTGCATCCTCAAGATGTCTGATCCCGGCCGCGAACTTCTTCATCCGAGTCTTGCTGGGTAGTGCCGGATATTCCTCGACTAACTCTTCCATTTGCGGCATTCCTTGGACGTCGTGACACAACGATTGGATCAACGGAGCTTCAACGGCGAAGCAACGGTGTAAACGATACTAATCCGAGGTTACTGACGATGTCGATCAACGCACTGAACACACAGCTGGAGGCCGCGCGTACTAAATTGGCGTCTGCTCTTGATGCAGGCCTGCCAACCCGACCCATCCGCGCTGAGATTGCGAGTATTGAATCTGCCATCGCGGATGTCTTGGATGTTGAGGCGAAAGCACAGCGTATTCAGTCCAACCAGGACGCGTCTGCTGTTCACGCCGCCTGCGCCGATCTGATTGAGGTCGAGCACGCTGCAATCGAAGTAGCGACCGCATCGCCGGAGTTATGTCTGCTTGGCGAGTCGCTACCAGCAATCGAGCGTGATCCGTTGATCGCAACTGCTGCCTACAGCGTGGCCTCAGCGCGTGCCACCTTGATCAAGGGGGAGCGTATCTACAGTAGCCTCCAGGCCGCAGCCAGCAAAAGCCAAGCTCGTCTCAGCGAAGAGCTCGCCAAGGTCGCTGCCATCAAGCAACGCCGTGCGTCTGGCGATCGCCGTGAGGACGATGCCGGAGCAATGACCTTGCTTGAGGACGACATCGCCGATCTGGAGCGCCTGCTTTCCGACGCGCAGCATAAGGCCAGCAGCTCAGCTCCCATCGCCTCGCGCCTAATTTTGGAGGCGGCTGAGCACAGTCTGGCACAGGCCCGGGCCCAGGTGCAGTTACGCATTGCTGATGAGCGCCTGCAGTTGGCCGAGCGCGCTTTTTTGGGTTGTTACGCCACCCAGCGTGCTGCCGAGCTAGCTGTCGGCTTGCATCGTAGTCGTCCCAGTGGCACGTATCGCGCCGGGCTCGAATTCAAAAGCATCGTTTCGCGCCACTGAGGGTTGCCCGATGGATAGCATGCGCGACCTACGCGGCCGCTTTGGTAAAGGTAACCTTGACAATCCGAAGCCACACAATGTCCGCAGCGATGAGGAACGCCAAGTTGGCCATGATATCCGTCAACTCGCCCGTGATTTGCGCAAGAACTCTAAGTCGATCGATGAGCTGGTGAATGCCGCCGAACCCGTGCTGCTAGCTTTGGCGATTAAGCGCGCCGAGCACGATGATGGTGTCTTGGCCGGCGCGCTGTATCTCATGGCGTCCCGGCGCGAAGCCTCGAACGTAGCACAGCTAACACTAAGTGGCCGGTGCCTGGCACAGATCGAACCTTCACACTGAAATCTGGCAGGGCCACCGCCTAGCGAGCGGCCCGAGGTACCCAACATGGGACGATTCAATACGCTGGTAGATGCTATTCGCAAGGTGCCACTTAGGGCTGCTAAAACGGATGAAGTGGATGAGACCGTTGCCGAGCTCCGCGAGCGCTTGGCGAAGCGGAAACCGCGCACCATGTTCTTGGTGAAGTCGCACTCAGCAGAGCTATTCCAGAAGCGCCTGTCGAAGGACATGGCCTTTCCGACATCGAGGTGATGCGATGAGTGCGGTGGCTGAGTCGTTCGCGGATGGAGTTGAGTATCTGGCTTGGGTGCCTGGTAAACGGCATTTCAGCTGCAAAAAATTGTCCGCGATTATGTCCACTGATGAGTGCGTCGGTCGACATGCCCGGGCTATTGCCGGTGATGATCGGGTGTCGGCTTGCCGTTTCTGCCCAATCGGTGCAACGCACTCTGGCAAGGTTGATCCTTTGCGGGCCGCGTCTACCTCGGCCAAGGTAAGCATAATCGGGTGCTCAGACAGTAGCACTAGGTGCACGCGGTGCGGGCGATCCGACCTCCGCATCATCCACTCTGGAGGGGGTCTTTGTATCAGCTGCTGGAACCGCCAGCGCGAGTGGACACTTTGCCGAAACGCAAGAGGGACGGAGCCGAAGACATTTGTGCCACTTCATTCGCGTCGTGTTGGCATCGTTGTTGATGGGGAGCGTTGCTATCGGCTGGTCGCTCAGACTCAGAACGATGCTGAGCCACTGGCCAGGTGCATTCGCGAGATGCCAGGTGGGCTGGCCTTTCATGACGAGCAGCCAGGTATTGCCACTTGGAATAAGCTTACGCTGAGTTTCGAATATCGCGACCGTGTCGAGCCGAGCAACGTTTTGCTTGAGCTGATAGATGACAACCGGCTGTATTATGTCTCTGTGAAAGCGAACAGCCTGCGTCGAGGCGAGGTGGCTGCGACACCGAGTATGTCCACCGTGCGAATGAGTGCGCGCACAGCCGCAGTTTGGTTCGAGATGGATGAAGATGGAGTGGCCGTTACCACTGAGTGGCGACCGCAGGCGATGATCTGCTCGTCTTGCTGCATTGCGCAGATCCAGGCACGTCGTTTTGCCGGATTTGTTGAGTGTCGCTGCCCCGCATGTAAATCGTCATCAACTGTCCATCAGGTGCAGTGTGGAGCAGAATGAACTGTTGAGCAATTCGTTGAGCAGAAACAAAAAAGGCCAGCTAAGCGCTGGCCTTTTTCGTTGAATTTACTGGCTCCACGACCTGGACTCGAACCAGGGACCCAGTGATTAACAGTCACTTGCTCTACCAACTGAGCTATCGCGGAATGGCGTGTATGTTACTGATTCAAAAAGAGAAGTCAAGCACCTGTGGTTAAATTCGACAATTCGTCGAGACCTGCAGTGGTTTTTCCGACTTTGGCGGTTACCAGAATCCCCTCAGGGGTCTACCATGGCCGCCCGGAAGCGGTTACACGCGCTGCCGGCCATTCGCCGAAAAGGTACGCGCCATGAATCACCCAGTTTTCACCTGTCCAGCCAACGGGGTGTTCGCATGAGCATCGCCCAGATCAGCCTGCCAAAAGGCGTTGGCCCACACGCTGAAAAGCTGTTCGACGCCATCACCCAGGCCAGCACCGCCGAAGAATTGAACCGTGCGGGCGGCAAGGCCGAAGGTTTCGTTCTCGGCCTGGAAAGCACCAAGGCCATCAAGAGCCAGGTCGCCGAATCGCTCTACGTCGCTTATGACGATGCCGCCAGTCAGCGGGCTGGCGAACTGGTTTAACCGCCGAAGGTAAAGGTGCCAAGCATCAGCTTGCCATACACCATCGTCACCGCCAGTTGCACCAGCCACAGGGCCAGGCCGCCGAGAAACACACCGGCGGCCACTTGCAGCACCAGGTTGTTGCCGCGTTTGGCCGCAGGGCGAGGGACGAAATGGTCCAGTTCATCCAGGTCATCGCGCTCGGCGCGCAGGTCATCATTTTTCATCTACGTTCTCGCAGGAATTCAGGCTGTACACAAAACCCGTAGGAGCCGCCTCGTTGCACTCGACAGCTCCTACGGCTAGTTGAGATCTGATGCAGTCTAGAGGTTTCGAGCCGCATTCTTCAGACAAATAAAAAACGGGAAGCCCAAAGGCTTCCCGTTTTTCGTCAACAGGCCGAATCAGATCACCTGAACGATGGCATCCGTTACCGCCTTGATGTTGCTCTGGTTCAGCGCCGCAACGCAGATGCGGCCCGTGTCCAGCGCGTAGATGCCGAACTCGTTGCGCAAGCGGTGAACCTGTTCGGTGGTCAGTCCGGAGTAGGAGAACATGCCACGCTGGCGACCGACGAAGCTGAAGTCACGCTGCGGCGCTTTTTCCGCCAACAGGTCGACCATCTGGGTGCGCATGGCGCGAATGCGCAGGCGCATCTCAGCCAGCTCCTCTTCCCACTGCGCGCGCAGCTCAGGGCTGTTCAGTACAGCAGCGACGATGCTTGCACCGTGGGTCGGCGGGTTGGAGTAGTTGGTGCGGATCACGCGCTTGACCTGCGACAGCACTCGCGCGCTTTCTTCTTTCGACTCGCTGACGATCGACAGGGCGCCAACGCGCTCGCCGTACAGCGAGAACGACTTGGAGAACGAGCTGGAGACGAAGAAGGTCAGGCCCGATTCAGCGAACAGGCGCACGGCCGCCGCGTCTTCGTCGATGCCGTCGCCAAAGCCCTGGTAGGCCATGTCGAGGAACGGCACGTGGCCTTTGGCTTTGACCACGTCGAGCACGTTTTTCCAGTCCGCCGGGCTCAGGTCCACGCCGGTCGGGTTGTGGCAGCAGGCGTGCAGTACGACGATCGAGCCAGACGGCAGGGCGTTGAGGTCTTCCAGCAGGCCGCTGCGGTTAACGTCGTGGGTCGCGGCGTCGTAGTAGCGATAGTTATGTACCGGGAAACCGGCGGTTTCGAACAGCGCGCGGTGGTTTTCCCAGCTTGGGTCACTGATCGCTACGACGGCGTCGGGCAGCAGCTGCTTGAGGAAGTCAGCACCGATTTTCAGTGCACCAGTGCCGCCGACGGCCTGGGTGGTCAGAACACGGCCAGCGGCGATCAGGGGCGAATCGTTGCCAAACAGGAGTTTTTGCACGGCCTGGTCGTAGGCAGCGATGCCGTCGATTGGCAGGTAGCCGCGGGACGCGTGTTGAGCGACGCGAATCGTCTCGGCTTCGACAACGGCGCGCAGGAGTGGAATTCGCCCCTCCTCGTTGCAGTAAACACCGACCCCCAGGTTGACCTTGGTGGTGCGTGTATCGGCGTTGAATGCTTCGTTGAGGCCCAGGATTGGATCGCGTGGTGCCATTTCGACAGCGGAGAACAGGCTCATTTTTGCGGCGGCTCTGAATGGAGAGTGGAGGGACGTGTCG
>JBKJOH010000031.1:0-28198 GCA_046593295.1 Polaromonas sp.
AGCACGCCGGTGCGACCACGATGGACTGCGCACTCTGATCGGGCTCACCGCTTGCGATGCGCAGGGCCAGAAACTTGCTCGCTTGGCGCTGCAACGCCGGGCTCGATGTCCTGAGGCACCGCATCGAAATTTGTCGGGACACCCGCGTCAATTGCAGTGGCTTGCTTCAAGCGCAGTTTTTGTCGCCAGCGGTACAGGGTTGATGCTGCAAGGCCATGCTTCTTGGCATACGCACCCATGGTGAGTCCCGCGCGCCAGGCCGTACCAACGTGCTGTTCCCATGAAATCGATCGTGCTTGCATATTCGCTTTTCCATCTGAGTTGAGATGGGCCAAGCTTGACGAATCCGACTTCGTCTTTCAAGTCTGTCGTTCATGGATCGCTTACTCAACATCTGCATCAGGCGCCAACTATTAAATTCTCATTTACGCCCAAGCCGTTCCTGCAATCCGCAATCCTCTCTCCCCCTACATTGGTGACTCTTCGAGCACCGACAGGCGCGCTCCCCCCGCCCAGGCGCCATGAGGTGAGTTCGAGGGGGACATGAGGAAGACAAGAAATGCGGGGTCCGGTCTGGCATGAGGGGGGTACGTAGCGGGCTTTGGGTGGGAACGGCTTAGGTGTAAATGAGAATGTAGGTTGCTTTGCCTTTGCACATCACGAGATGTTGCACCGCGTAAGTGGGGGGTTGTGATATAGTTTTTGATGTAAATCTAGTAGCATCCTATTTGATGCATGAAGGGCGCAAGCTCAACTTTTAAAGCGGCAAAAAACATGCCCAGAGGGTTCGCCCTTTGGTGATCCTCGGGTTTTATAAACTGAGAGGAAATAAAATGGATAACGTGGAAAACCTCGTTCTTGAACAATTGCGACTGATGCGTTCAGATATTTCTGGAATGCGTTCTGAAATGCAGGGCGAATTCAGAGATGTTAAGGGACGATTAAGTCATCTTGAAGCGTCTGTAGCAGCTGTGCGTCGTGATGGAGCTATGGCTACTGAAGATTTTGCTCGGCAACAAGTGAGCATCGATTCACTCGTTGATCGCATTCAACGAATCGAAAAACGGCTTGAACTTGTAGCCTAATGAAAATGCCCGCGTCTCAGGATGCGGGTATTTTGGTTCTGTCGCAATAGTGAGCAAGGGGCGGAGAAAGGTGGCGACCGCGCTTCGAGATCAAAACGCCAGGCTGTAGAACTGGTCAGCTGCGGAGATGGCTTGTCCACCGGGGCTTGTTAATCCATTGCTGATCAGTCGCTCATTTCAGCATTCCCCTCAATGCCTCCAGCTCGGCCTTTATGTCGTTTTGCATCGTCTCCACCTGCCGGGCAGCTTCTTGCGCTTTCTTCTGCGCGTCGGTGAATTCGCCGTTCGCTTCGTCAAGCTGTTTCTTTAGCAGCGGGTCGCTTTCGATCTGGCGTTTGACGGCTGCGGTTTTGAGGACAGCATTCACGGCGGCCCGCTCGGCGGCCAGCGCCTCGGCGCTGGTGCGCATGCGCTGGGCGACGGTCTTGAAGCCTTCGCTCGTCTGGGCGACGAAGTCTTCAAAGGCATTGCCGGCGGGGGACTGGCTGTCCGCGTCCTTCAGCTCGGGTGTGTCGGGCAGCAGCAGCACGGTGCCGGCATCGATACGCTGAAAGTCCACATGGGGATTGAACCGTTTGACCTGCTCCAGCGTGGTCTGGCTGAACTCGTGGGTGCCGGCCTGGACTCCTGCGGGCTTTTTGAGAAGCCTGGCGCTCAGGGCTTGCAGGTCGGACGCTTGTTTGATGACGATGAGGCGCATGAGGAACTCCTTTTGTGGCCGGATTCTGGGTCGTTCAGCCTATAAGGTTGAGCGGTACCATTTCGGGCCTCAGCGGTGCGTTGATGGGGCGTGTGGTGATGTTGCCGATGGCCGCGACCAGGGCTTTGCTGTTGGGAACGCGGATCGAATCTTCGGCCCCGCGCACGCGGTTGGCGTTGATGATGGCGACCGGCGTGTTCAGCAGCACGGCGGCAGTGCTGAAGTTTGCACGCAGCTCGCAGCGGTTGTCGTTGAAGAGCACTTCACCGCTGGCGCTCACATCGACCGCAGGCGCGCGGCCTCGGGCGATGAACACATTGCCCAGTACCGAGGCGCTGGCGCCTTGCACGGCCGCTGCCGCGCCAGTGGCGTCAACGCCTGCCGCGACGGTGTTGACATAGGCGTGGCTGCCGGACAGCACCAGGGTGCGGCTGTCGTCCACGCGCAGTGTGGTGTAGCGCGCCAGACGCGAAACGAGGTTGCCGCCGGGCTGGGGTTCGTCAATGTTGAGCGCAAACCAGGCGGTCTCGCTGGGCTGGTGGCTGACCTGCGCATCGCGCTCCACATGGTTGTGGTGGATGTCGGCTTGTGCATAGGGTGCCCGCACGCTGATGCCGGCCACCATGCCGCCAAAGTTGTCCGGCGGGCCGACTTCCAGGATGTCGTTGCCATGGATGCGCGGACGCTGCACTGAAAAGGCGGCAATGCCCGCGACGAGCGGTTTGTTCCCGGCAACGTCCAGACCGATCTGGCGCAGTGTGTTGCCAGCCACGGTGGCCGCTTCGGTGCGCGTGATGCCGATGCCCACGGTGGCTCCCGTCCCGGTGGCGGCGTTGGCGCCCAGGCCGATGGCGCGCAGATGGTTGTTCTCGATGGAGAGCGAGCCGGCACGGGCGGAATCGGTCATCAGGATGCCGTTGCCGCATTGCTCGATGATGTTGAGCTTGACGATCAGCGCCTGCACCGGCGCCTCGATCAGGATACCGGCCTCGGTAAAGCCGCTGATCTGGTTGGTCAGCACCTGGCACTGGTTGCTGCCGTTCTTGTCCAGGCCGGTGATGAGTTCGATGCCCGAGCCCTTGAGCAGGCGCTCGCCATCGCGCGTGGCCTGGAGCTTGTTGCCTTCGATCCAGGCGCCGTCCACCGCGCAGCGAATGCCGGGGCCATGAATATTGAGGTTGTTGCCGCTGAACCGGACGCTGGCGCCCGGCAGGGCCAGGCCCTCGGCGGACAGGCCCACTTCATGGCTGCCGATCACCTGGTTGCCGGTCATGCGGGTTTCATACGCATGGCCCACCTGGCCTGCCAGGCGGACCGCGCTGCCCGAACACCAGAACAGGTTGTTGTCGATGCGCAGCACGGCCGAGACCAGCAGGCCGGGCGCTTCTTTCCGGGGCGGCTCCAGGGCGCGCACGCCGTCGGACGAAATGAACAGGTTGTTGTCGATGCTGGCCCCCATCACCACACCGCTGAGCGCGATGGCCGCGCCTTGCGCATCGGCATTGCCGAACACCGCCACCGCCAGCTTGCGCAGCGCCAGTCCCAGCACAGTGCGAACGCTGATGGCCGACTGGCGGCCCAGTGAGAACACCGACAACTCGTCAATGGCAATCGCCATGCTGCGCTCGATGATGAACGCGGCCCCGGAAGACGCGATCATCGTTGCCGGTCCCTGGCCGGTGATGCGCAATGACCGGGCGGCGGTGATGCGTACCGGCTCGCTCAGCACATACTGGCCGGCGTGCAGGCACACCGTGCCGCCGGTGTCCCGCACCTTGTCCACGGCAGCCTGGATGGTGAGCTGGCCGCTGGCATGAGATTCGGGCGTGACGCATTGCGTGCAGCCGCAGTTTTCACCGGTCGTTCCCTGGGGCGGCCAGGGCTTGCGGCAGTCGCTCACGGTGCCGGCGGCAACATCCCAGATGCCCAGGCGCGCATAGTGGTGGTGGATGCCGCGAGGGGGCGCCCGGTCCAGCATTTCGACCGAGGCATCCGGGGTGCGTGCTGCAAACTCCCAGTGGTCACCGGCCTTGAAACCCTTGGTGCCGGTGGAAGCAAAGCTCATCGTCACGCCGTTTTCCAGCAGTAGCGTGGTGCCGGCTGCGGGCACCTTGATCAGGCCGGTGGAGCCTGTAGCATCCAGGTCCTGCACCTGCACCGGCGTGCCGCTCGCGTCGGTGCGAAAGACGGCGCCTTTCTGTTCCCAGCGGCGCACGCGCAGGTTGCGTGTTTTCGGCAGACTGCTGTCGGGAAAGCTGCCAGGCAGCATGCCGGCCGGCAGCGCGGGGGTGAAGGTGATGCGGCGCGTGGTGTCGTCCACCGTGACACGGCGCATTTCGCCAGCAGCTTGCGAAAACTCTCGAACGTCGTCGATGATCTCCACCCAGTCGCCGCTGCTGATGCGCAGCACGTCGTCCCGGCCCAGACTTTCGAGTTCTAGCACCGTGCCAGACAGCATGCTGGCGACACGGCTGCCCACGCTGGCGTTTTCGCGCGACCATTTGAAGCTGGCCGTGTCGCCGGGCTGGCCGGGTTCGTGAATCTCGACGCGGTAGAGCTGGTTCTCCAGCCCGCGGTAGCCGCCTGTGGGGGGCAATTCACAGGGATCGTCGGTCGGCGCAATGTCGAAGGTGCCGGTGCTCAGCACGCCGGTGGACGGCGTGATCACCTCGTTCCACCCGGGGATGCTGGTGTCGGGCGTGACGCAACTGGTCCCGGTGCCGGCCTCAGGTGCCAGCACGCGCACTTGCCAAACGGTCTGCAGGCGTGAACTGGTTTCCACCGCCACGGCGCTTTCCACCAGCTCGGGCTGCTCCAGATGCGTGACCTCGCGGTTCCACACGTCCAGGTACACCAGGTGCCGGCCGGCCGTGGGCAGCGCGGGCGGGCTGGGCAGATAGGGCTGGCCGGCATAGGGAATCTTGTCGATGAAGCTGTTCTCTGCCATGAGGCTGTCGAACACCCGCTTGGCAGGGTCGGGCGATGCGGCACCATGGTTTTCGGCCAGCAGGCCATCGACATACAGGCGGCCCTTGTCAATCTGCAAGCCCGCCGCCACGGCGGTGATCTTGAAAGCGTTGGGCGTGGTGCTGGACACTGTGGCGCGGCCCAGCGTGTCGCTGGCCAGCGCGCGCAAGCGCCGGTCAATCAGGGCGACCAGTTCGTTCGCATCGGCATCGAGCAGCACGCCGCCCTGTTTGAGCTCAACGCCCGCATAGTCGAGCAAGGGGTTCAAGCGCACTCTGGAAAAGTCGGTAGCCATGGTGGTTCTCCCGGATATTCGTGGGGTCAGGTTGGGTAAAAGATGCCTGCGTGTAGCCCGAAGCGCAGATATTCATCAAGGCGAAGGCGCAGATTGGTTTCGCGCTGCGGCTGGAACAAGGCATGCAGCACGCCTATCTCGCCACCGTCATCGGCGCCCTCGCGAATGGCCTTGTCGGTGGCCAGTCGCAACTGGCCATAGCCAGGGTCGCCGTAGCGCAGCGAGGTGAAATGCGGCAACACCTGGGGATGCGCCTTGTCGGGTACACAGCGGAAAGGGCGCGGCGTGATGGCGCCGGTGGGCAGGTAGCTGAAGCGCACGCAGCCTTCCTGCCGGCGCTCGACCATTACCGGAGCTGTCCATGTTTCGGCCGGCAGCGGACCAAGCCTGGCAAAGAAGAGGCTGTTTGACACCAGGCGCATGAGCTGGGTGTGGACCTTGCCGATGAGCGTGCTCTCGGTGACGGTGAGTTCCGCACCGGGGCCGCCAGCGCCGTCGGCATCGAAAGCGACGTTGATGGCATCGCCCGCATCGACGATGCAGTCGTGCAGGAAGACTTTGGCTCCTTCCACCACCTGCAGCGGGCCGGTGATGCAGCGCTCCAGCGTGACCTGGGTGAAGCAATGTTTGATGACCAGGCTGCCCGCGCCCGGCGCGGTGGCGCTGCCGTCGGTGTTGAGCGTCAGGCCGGGCACCAGCGTGCAGTCGCGCAGCACCAGTTCGCGCGGCTCGTCGTCGGCCGCGGCCGCCAAGTGCAAGGCGCCGCCACTGATGACCAGGCCGTCAATCACCAGCCGGCCGCGCGTGCCGATGTCCAGTGTGATGGCGCCGCCCGCATCGATGTGCGGCCGCGCCGGGTTGCGCGCGGCCACCACGACGGTTTTGCCCGGTGCATTGGCGGCAAGCACCGCATCGACCTTGAGCACCGGTGTCTGCGCGTAGCTCAGGCTGTCGCCAATCGTCAATCGGCCTTCGGTGGAAATGGCGTCGAGCTCAGGCTGTAGCGGGTTGCCCCCCGTCACGGTGCGTTGCTTGGCGAGCCTGGCTCCTTCCGGGGCGCGCTCATATTCCCCGCCGCCGAAATTGCGGGTCTGGCCGTAATGAAAGGTGGCCAGCAGCGGGCCATCGGCCGGTGCGCCCAGCAGCACGCGGCCGCGTTCCGGGTCAAAGCCGATGGTGCCGGCGGGAACGGCGTCCTCATGGTTCCAGCCGGTCACGGTGCCGCCGGCATCCAGGATGTCGCGCAGATCGCACACCCGCACCTGGCCCACGGGAACGGGCGTGGCCGGGTTGCCGGGCCGCAGCAGCACCAGGCTTTCGCCGGGGCCATAGTCGTCGTCCAGCCGGGCGTCGGGCGCGGGCACGGTGCTGGCTTGCGCGGCCCGCACGGCCAGGGCCATGAGCCGCACGCCCAGGGGCTCTGGAACATTGAGCGGTTCGGACAGGTGGCTGATGTCTTCTTCGGTCTGCGCCCGGCGAAACAGCCGCAGGTCGGCCCCCAGCGGATTGACGCGGAACTTGCAGCCCGTGGCATCGCCAGGATCGGCCGTCAGCGGCACCGCACTCAGGCGCAGCACGAGCAGTCGCCACAGGAAGATGCCGATGTTGGGGATGTTGTAGCGGCCGGAGCCGGTTTCGGGCCGGCGCATCTCGGCCGTGTGGGCTACTCGGTTGAACGGGCTGCCGACCCGGAGCAGGGTGGCTTCATCGCGCACCCGTGCCGTGGCTGGCGCGTAGAGGCGAAGATGCTTCATGTATTGCGTGGTGGCCAGCTGCTCGAAGAATTCCACTGCATGGGCCGGCCAGTCGGTCACGTCATGCGCCAGCTGTTCGAGCATCAGGGCCGTGCCCTTGCGGCGGCGGTAGGCAATGGTATTGGCCACCTCGGCGCGGGGCGAGCCTATCCTGGCCGACACATGGTGCAGCGGCCGGTAGCCGATCAGGTCACCGATGTAGGGTGCCACCCACTTGGCGCAGGTTTCAATGAACTGGTCGTCGTAGAGCTGTTCGATATTTTCTTCCAGCGCCTCGAACTCTTGCGCCAGCACGCCGATGAGGGCGCGCAGCGGCTCATCCTGCTCGGCATCGCGCAGTCGATAGACCGCCGGCAGCAGCTGGTACAGGCGCTCGGCGCCAAGGCTGTTCGTCATGGCATCTCCT
Source organism: Polaromonas sp. (assembly GCA_046593295.1). Classification (GTDB taxonomy): domain Bacteria; phylum Pseudomonadota; class Gammaproteobacteria; order Burkholderiales; family Burkholderiaceae_C; genus Polaromonas. Next base: position 7,208 of record JBKJOH010000031.1, read on the forward strand.
CCAGCAGGTCAAACGGGGCCTTGTCCAGCGTCAGCAGTTCGGCGGGCCTGGCCACGCCGTTTTGCACCCGCATGCGCGAGGCCAGTAGGCGCAGCTGTTCCGACACCAACGTCTGCGGGTAGGGCTGCGTGCCGCCGTACAGCCGGGTGATGTCCACTGCCACGACGCCGGGAACGGCCTGCGCCACGGCAATCACCTCGGACTTCTGCACCGGCTGCGACAGGCCGCGCGCCTCGAATGAATAGTGCCTGCGCAGCGCATTTTCCACGGCACCGAGAACGGTTTTGGTGTCATGCGCCGGGTCGCGCTTGACCTTCAGCCCCAGCTTGAAAGTGCTGGGCTGAAAGGCCAGCAGCTGCACCGCCACATGCGGGTCGCCACTGTTTTTCAGGGCTGTCAGCAGGTGCTGCCAGACCGGGCTGTTCACCGTGAGAGGCAGGCCCCCGGGCGCGGCAACGGTGATGGCAATCAGCGGCCCGGTGCCGATCTGCAGCACCTGCGCCTGCGCCTTGGCAATACCGCTGAAGGCGCGGGCGAAATCTTCATAATCCAGCAGCGACACCGCCCGGCCTAGCGTGCGTGTGGCCAGCGGCATGTTCTGGCGCGCGGCATCCAGCGTTTCAGGGTCGGTGCCGCCTTGCGCTGCCAGCAGGTTGCTGACGCTTTTCAGGCCCAGCGGCCGGCTCATCAGTTGCGTGAGTTTGTCGGCGTCCACATTGCCTTCCACTCCCAGGCCCTTGCGGTAGCTGGCGCGCACATTGTTCACGCCGCTGGGCAGGCGGGAGCCGCGCACGCCATCGCCGAAGTTGACGAAGTTGCGGCCCCTCTCGTCGGTGCCCAGCGTGTAGGCGCGTTCGGTAGTGCCTGCGCCATACAGCGTCGGTTTTTCAGCCCAGGCGATGTCGCTCACCCGCACGGTCAGTTCGGCGGCAGCGCCCATCTCGTTTTCAGCGGCGCGGTAGCTCAGTGGCAACTGTTTCAACTCGAATCGCTGGAAGGCCAGGCTGGCATTGCCCGCGCCCAGGATCTGCGAGACCGATTCGCCATGCGAAGCCAGCGCCACATTGCCGTACACCACCACGCTTTCGCGCTCCAGCGGATCGGCGAGCGGGGGCGATATTTCCAGTTCACAGCGCGCGGCGTCCAGGGCGTGCGCGGCCACCAGTCTGGCTTGCACCACCACGGCGGCATGGTCGCTTTTCCTGTTGCCGCGAACGATGAGGCGGCGGCCGGGGAGCAGGTTTTTCGCGACCATGCTGACCGGGATTCGGCTGCCGCTCACGTCCGTGGTGACGGGGTAGCTGGCCAGCATGAGCGCTTCGGACTGCGCGAACACGGCGGTCTCGCGCACCTGGTTCTGGAATTGGGGGGTGTAGTTGGCGCCCGCCAGCAGCAGCCGCGACACCTTGCCCGAGAGGGCGAACCCGGCGCGCGACACCTCCGCCACATTGGCCACCTTGTACAGCTCCACATAGGTGCCTGCGGGCGCCGGCTCGTTCGCGTAATTGAACCCGCCCTTGGCGAGCACGACGTAACTGCCATTGCTGACCTCAGCCGCCACGGTGTCGAGATCGGCATAACCGCCGCTCGTGCCGTTGGCGTCTGGCGGCGACAGCGTGAAGTTGGGCCACTCATCGACCAGCGTGCCGTCGGACTTGTGGCCGCCCGGGTAGTTGTAGCGAAAATCCCAGGACATGCTGCCCCACATCGGCGCGTTGTGGCCGAACACGGCGGCGCGCTTGCGCAGCACATGGAGCTGCGGATTCTGTGCCGGATTGGCATAGGGCGTGATGGAGCCGAGGCCGCGTTTCCAGCGCACCAGCGTGCGGTCGTTCCCGGTCTGCAGCTCCACGCTGTCGATGAAGCGCAAATCCCAGTTGTTGTTATTGCTGTTGGCGAGGTATTCGTCGCCCAGGATCAGCAGCGCATCGCCGGCTTTGAGGTTGTTGCGCAAGCCCGCAACATAGGTGAGCTTGTCGTTGCGGCCGGGTTTGACACTTTCGCTCAGCCAGGGCCGCATGCCGTTCCATTCGGGCCTGGCCTCGGACAGTTCCTCCACGGTTTCAAAGGTCTGCGGTTTTTCTCCCGGACCGGGCACGCTTTGCACCTTGAGGCCGGCTTCGAGCTTCAGGCTCGTGGGCACGCCGGTGACGAAGTTGCCCGGCTCGGCAGGCAGACTGGCCGGCGCTGCGGGCGGCGTCTCCAGCGCAAAGGCCAGCCAGGTTTCCGCCGCGACGCCGGGGCGCAGCCGGTAGCCGATCAGCCTGGCCATTTCCTGCAGCGAGACGCGTTCGACCGCCGTGCGCAGGTAGGACTCATTGGCGATGCGCTCCTGGTAGAAGGTGAGCACATCGGCCGAGCAGGCAAAGGCGTCGATCAGCCCGAGGGTGAAGTCGTCATCGTCGCGCGTGCGCAGCCTGGCCAGCGGCGCAAAGTCTGCTGACGACAGCGCGGCCTGCATGCTTTCGCGAAACTGCGCATGCACACCGATGCGGTAATGGATGGCGGACAGGCCATCGCGGTTGTCGATGCCGCGCGGCGTTTCGGCCTGGATGCCATCGCAGCAGCCGCAGTTTTCACTGCCGGGCGGCAGTGGCGGGACATGGGGCTTGAGGTCGGGTGTGGGGGCGCTCATTTTCCACCTCCTGCGGTCAGTGTGAGCCGGCCGCGCTCACGGAAGCTGGGGTTGTTGGCCAGCTGGGCGATCTCCAGGCTGCCGATGGCGATGACGCCTTCATCAAGCGAGGTGGCGCCGGGCCTGGTCAAGCGCTGAAAACGCAGGGGCCGCACTGCCTCCACCCCGTCCACCGCTTGCGCGGCGGCGATGATGCGGCTGAGGTACACCGGCTCGCCAAAGGAAAAATTGTCGGGATGGAAAACGCCGAGCCGCGCATCGGGCAGCACCTTGCTGGAAAGCTCGCGCTGCACGGCCTGCAGCACATGGGCACGGAAATAGTCGGGCTTGACGCAGAGGTGCAGTTCCACGTCGAGCGGCACATAACGCGGACCGTTCACCTCCAGGTCGTAGCCGGCCATGCGGAAGCGCTCCAGGTGGCGGCGCAGGCGCGCCGAAAAGCGCGCATCAACCTCGCCGCCGCCAAAGCGGTCCGCCGTGACAAACACGGTATGCCAGCTGCCGGTCCAGCGGAAGGTGGCTGCCGCCCGCTGTACCTCCGGCCGGCGCTCGGCGGCGGCGGCATAGTCGGCCGGCGTGACGGCGCGCTCCTGCGTGCGAAAGGCTTGCGGTGCATCGCGCCTGGCGGCCTCGATGTCTTCAGCGTCCACCCCGCCCGCTGCGGGCAGCGGGTTGCGGACGATGTTGAAGCTGCCCACTGCGGTGCCGACGATATGGGCAATGGCTTGCGCGCCCACGTTGCCCGACACGCCGTTGCCGACGCGGTAGCTCGCCGTGAAACGGGTGTCGGAATCGGGGCGCTTGCCGTTGTCGTCATCGCCGAAACGAAGGCGGGCGCGGCCATCGTCTTCGACCTCGACAACGAAGTCCGTGGCATCGCCTGCGCTGGCCAGCAGGTCGCGGCGGGCGGTCCACGGCTCGATCTGCGTACCCAGCTTGCCCGTCAGCGCGGTGATGCGGGGCGTTGCTTCGCGCGGCGCGATGCCGGGCAGCGAACTTGCCGGCCACCAGGCCTCGTCTTCAGAAATGGGAACGGACAGCAGCCTGGCCAGATCAAAACCGTGGGTAAGCGGCCTCTGTGCCAGCGCGGGGCGAAAGCGTGGGGGCACCTCGATGGCGTCGGGTTTGTCGCAGGTCGCGCCCTGGCTTGCCGCAGCCAGGGTCAGCCTGACGGGCGGCACCTGGCCCAGGTCTTCGGCCTGCACGCTCTGGCCATGGTCGGCGAGCAAGAGGTTGCCTCGGGCAACGCTGATCGTGAGGTCTGGCCGCTCGGTGATCGAAAGGCACAGGGGGAAAGGCAGGGCATCGGCTGCGTCCCAGGCTATTTCTGTCACATCGAGCGGGCCATTGACCGGCGTGGGGTTGAAAAGCTGGCCGGAGGGATCGACGGACAGCGTGACCCCGGTGAGCCGAACCACCCAGCGGTGGTTGCGGTCCACGTCTTCTTCCAGGTAGGTGCCGGGGCTCTTGATTTCTTCCAGCAGCAACAGGTCGCCCGCCTGGAGCTGGGCGACATGGCCGCGCAGCGTGGCCCGGGTGCTGCCGCGCGGCAGGCAGCAGCCGCTGTCGCCCCAGGGGTAGAACAGCAGTTCATTGAGCCGCTCGTCAAGCACCGCGTCATGCACTGTCTCGTACACCAATGCACCGGCTGCAATCGCATCCTTCAGCGCCTGGCTGTCGGGCGGCACCAGGGTAGGCAGTTGGGGTGTACGGGTCAGTAATTGGCTGCCTTGTGCCAGAGCAAGCGCCTGGCCGTTGACGTTGAAATGCACGAAGGCCCGGGCGTTGCAACCTTCGTGCAGCAGGTAGTCCACCAGCCGGGCATGGCGCCGCACCGACACCCGCTGGCGCGCCGTGGCCAGGTAGGCCTCGTTGGCAATCGCATCCTGCCGGTAGGACAGGTTGTCGGCCGCATAGGCCAGCAATTCCACCAGGGTGATCCCCAGATCGGCGGCGGAGCGTTCGGTCCAGCCGGGCGCCAGCAGGCTCAGGCGGTCCAGCATCAGGCGGCGAAAGCCCTGGTAGTCCTTGGCGAGGTAGTCGATGTCGGGCTGCCTGCCAACGCTGGGCGGGCAGGTTGGGTCTTGCGCGCAGTCGAAGTCCGCAGGGCATTCGACCTTGAACGAGAAGTCGATGCTGGACAGCCTGGGGTCGTAATTGGCGGGCGGGTTGCTGCTGCCTGAATTGGCGACGATGGTGAAGGTGTAGCTCGAATAGTCGCCGCTGCTGTTGGTGCGCACGACCAGCGTGCGCGGCAGGTCATCGACCGTGTCCACCAGGCCGGGCTCGGCCTGTGCCGGCAGTGCATCGGCGGGCGCGCACCACACGATGCCCACGCTGCGAATGCGTTCGCCGCCACTGATGCGCAGGTTGTCGGGCGTGAGCGTGAAGCCCGGGTGCAGCAGCCGGACGAAGAGGGTTTGCTGGCGAGGTATGCCGGGCGGGGCGGCCTTGTCCAGCACCTCGATGAATTCGATGGCGTTGTCCGAGCCGCTGCGCTTGAGCACTTCCAGACGGCGCGGGTCGCAGCACTTGAATTGCAGGCCGGTCATGACGCTTCCCCGGCGCTGAAGCTCGCGCTGTGCATCGTGCGGTCGAGCAGCACGGTGTAGCGCACATTCACCCGCAATGCACTGTCGTCATTGAGCACCTCGACCCCCTGCACCGCGATCAGGTGCGACAGGTGCTGCTGCAGCGCGCCCTGCACCAGCATTTGCGTGGTGGCCGCCAGTGTCACGCTGTTGGGTTCGAACACCAGCGCGAGCAAGCCGCTGCCGAAGTCGGGCCGCATGACGCGCTCGTTTGGCGCGGTGAACAGCACCTGCTCGATCAGGTCGCGGATGTGGTCATCGCGCCCGGTGCCCGCGCTGCGGCCACGGCCGTCGAAGTGGTAGGGAAAGTCGAGGTGCGAGTTCATGGTGAAGTCTCCCCGTCAGGTGGCGAGAACGCGCAGCTGCGCCACCACTGGCAGCATCGGCGTGCCGGTGGGAATGCAGGTCGATTGGCCAGCCATGGTCACCAGCGGCGCGCCGCCGGCCATCACGCGGGTGGCGCCCAGCAGCCACTGGCCGGTGACGCAGGGCGGGCTGGGCGTGCCGGTGAGGGCGCAGCCGGCAATCGCATAGGGGCTGGTGAGCGTCACGGCCGGCTGGCCCGACAGCAGCACGCGCGGGAAGGGCGCCAGCGGTGTGGCTTGGCCGGCATGGCTGCACAGCACGGTGGCGCCAAGGTGGAGGACAGGGGCAGGCATGTCGATGTCTCCTAGATCACCGTCAAGGCGCCAAGGTTGATGTCCACCGTCGGGCCGGTCAGGTTGATGACCGCGCCCTTGCCGTTGGAGATGATGATGCCCACGTCGCTCACCGAAATCATGGCGCCGGTGGCGGTCTGGATCAGGATGCCGCCGGTCGGCCCGGGCATGTCGCTCACCACCAGGCCGTTTTTCAGCGGCGTCTGCAGGGTGAAGCCGGTGATGCCTGGAGGCACCGCATGCGCCAGCACCGGCACCTCGGCGGCGCTGCCCCAGAAGCCGCCGACCCAGATCGGGTAGTCGGGGTTGCCGCGCTCGAACTCTATCCACACGCCCGAGCCCATCATCGGCACGGTGAAAAAGCCGGTGTTGATGCCCGCCGCCGGCACGCAGGGCATGGCCCAGGTGCCCGGTATGAAGCCGGCGACGTCGGGCACCATGGCCTGGATGCGGCCGATCTGCATCGGGTCAATGTTGTTGATGACCGTGCCACGGTACTTGCCAAACAGCGGGGAGTTACTCATGCCGGCACCCTTGGAATGGTGGAAATCAGGGCATTGCGCGCCAGCGAAAAGCGTTGCTTGTAAAAGCCACGCTCGATCTCGTGGCTCACGCTCTTGACGTAATACAGGCCATCGAAAGGCAGGCCGGCGCCGCGCACCCCCACCAGCGAACGCGACTTGAGCAGGCGGCCATACCTGGCCACGTCAAGCTGGCCGCTGCCGAACACCGAGTCGCTGTGCTGGCTGGCATAGGCCAGGCCCGCCATCAGGGCCTGCGGGGCAGAAAGGTGCGCCGTGTTGGTGAGTTTTTCAATCTTCGGCGGCAGCGGCGGAATGATGCCCAGCGGCGGATTCAGCGGCGTGATGTCGGGAATCAGGATGGGAATGGGCACCTTGCTGGTGCTTTCCTGGAAGAAGACGATGGGCATGGTCTTGCTTTCGCGATCGAAGTTGAACGACAGCTGCTCGACGTTGTTCAGTGCATCCATGTTGGTGGTCAAGGCTGGTTGCGGCTCGCCGATGCGGATTTCCGGTCCCCAATAGGCTCTGGAGGTGCCCGGCGTCGGCCCCGGCTCCAGATAAAACACATAACCGGCTTCGCTCGCCAGGCGTTTCACATAGGAATAGTCGCTGCCGCGCTGCTGGGGAATCTGCTGCATCGGCAGCGGCGGTATGTCCAGGATGCTCGGGATCACCATCGGGATGACGCCCAGCGCCGCATACTTGGCCAGGCAGACCAGCACCCGCGCCGACGGTGGCATGGCCGGGAAGGGAATTCCGGGCAGCTCGATGATGTCCATCAGCGCCGACAGGTCCTTGCCCCTGACCACCAGCCTGGCCACGCCGCCCTGGCCGGGTTGCGTCTGGACATGGGTGACCACGCCGTCGATGATGGATTCAGCCCGGCCGTTGAGGGTCACGACCAGCACCACCCGCATCAGCGGAACGCCGCCGCCGCCGGTGATGAGGAACAGGGTGCGCAGGGGCGAGCGCGCCGGCAGCTCGAAACTCAGCTCGAAGCCGCTCTGGCTGCCACCCGATCCGGTTTCCACCCTGGCATGCACCAGCGACTCCACCACCTCGCGCGGTGCGGCCACCGGCACCGGACCGATGTAGAGCGAGAGTTGAATGCCGCTTTGCATGATGCGTCTGCCTGGCGAATCAAAAGCCCGCTGGCTGCGGAATGAATACCCGGCGCCCCGGCGTGTCGGTCAGCTCGAACGGATCGGTCACGGCATTGGCATCGGCCAGATGCCAGTACAGCTCGGCATCTCCCAGCGTCTGCGCGGCCAGCAGGTCAGGGCGTTCGCCGCTCCTGACGAGGTGTTCCGCCGCGATGGCGATGTCGCGGCGCTGCAGGATGAAGCGGCGCAGCACATAGCTCACGCCGGTATCGACCGCGTGGCGCACATGGCGACCCAAAGCGACGCTGTGGTAGCGGCTGTTCTGGCCGAAGGGGTTGGACGGAATGGCACCGGCGTCTATCAGCAGTTGAACAGGGTCTGTGCTCATGATGATTTCCTTTTCTAAGGCAGGCTGGACAGTCCCAGCGATGCCAGCGTGGCGCCGCCGGACTTGGCGGCCAGGGTTTCCCGCGTGCGCAGGTAGCTGAGGAACAGGGTTCCGCCCCTGTGGGTGAAACCCAGGTCGTCGGTGCTCAGCACCCGCAGGCCCAGGCTGACCTTGGCCCGCAGCGGGTTGAGGGCGGGGTCAAAGGCTTCTTCAATGATGGAGAAGTCGGTCACCCGCACCGGCACCACCCGGTTCTTGCTCCAGATGAAGAGCACCAGCGGGGCCTCGGGCGGCAGGATTTCCAGCGTGCCGTTCGCGCCTTGCGCGGCCACCGACAGCAGCTCGTCCACGCTCGGGTTCACCAGCGATTCCAGCGCCGCCAGTTGCGGGCCTATGCCGTAGGCCACGGCGTTGGCGTGGCTGTCGGGAAACTCCAGCGGGTCGGTGGCGTCGATTTCAGCGTCGAGCTTGATGGTCTCGATGGCCGGGCCTTTCAGGCGGAAGGGCTGGGCGCGTTCACCACCGCCATCGCCCCCCGTGCCCTGCACCTGGTAGCTGCGGTTGAGCGTGTCGGGGTTGTATTGCAGCGCGATGGTGCGCAGCACCGTGCTGCCGCCGGGTGCCAGCACGACCAGGCCGCCTTTGACCAGTTTGGGGGAGGAGGAGAGGGTCATGGTGGTGCGCCTGCTTTTGCTTTTGATGCCGGGGGAGCGCCGCTAATCGTCGCGACTGACGCGAGCGGCATCGCTGGCCTGCGATGCCAGATTGATTCGCACCACCACATCGCCACCCGCGCCGACTTCTGTTTCATCTGAGTCCGGAATCAGTCGCAGCGGCTTGAACCTCAGCTCCCAGATAAAAGGGCCAGCAGACGGTGCGTGTCCTTTGAGCAGATTGACAGCACTCACCAGTCTGAACGGTCCATCGCTGAAGTCGTGGTCTTCGAGCGCGCGCAAGGCGAGGCCTATCGCATCCATGCAGGCGCTGGTGTCGTACCCGCCGGGCAGTGAGTTGCTCATGTGTGTCATTCGCCTCGTTTGTTTGGGTCAATCAGTGCGGTGCGGTGCCGGGCCAGGCGCTGGAGCTGGAGCTGGAGCTGGAGCTGGAGCTGGAGCTGGAGCTGGTGCGGGAGCCCCGGTCCATCCCTTGGCGGTTGCATAGGTGCGCACAGCGGCGATCAGGCCGTCCAGCACCGCTTGCCCGGCAACGTAGCCCGTGCTTCCCGCCACGCCGGCAGAATCCGGAATTGCATTCCAGCGCGTGATGGTCGCGCTGCGCCATGTGGCCATGCGGGCATTGACACGCCCCTGCAGCGCCGTGCGCGCGGCGGCGGCGTCGGCGCTGCTGGCCTTGGGCTCGCGAAGCGCGTCAAGGGCGGTATTGGCGGTCGGCCAGTTGCCACCGGCCGCGCTGGAGACGCTGTCGGTGATGTAGTCGGTGTTCCAGTGGGCCCACTCATGGGCGCTCGAAGCGCCGGTGCTGTGCCAGTTGGGGCCGCGGCCACCGCCCACCGAGTTGTAGTCGGCCATGTCATCGATCGCTGCCTGCCAGTGGTTCGACGATCCGGCGGTGTTGTTGATGTTGCCGCCATCCACCGGATTGGGGGTGTTGGGCACCGTCATGGTGCTGGGGTTCGACGTCCATGGCTGCACGTTCACCTGGCCGGCCAGTGTCAGCGATTGCACATCGACGCCCCAGTTCGCCGCATCGGCGGACACCACATTCCACGCCAGTACCGCGCTGGCCGTTGACGGCGTGCAGTCGTTGGAGCCCGCTCCCACGGCGGGGGCGCCGCCGGGCGCCACGGCCTGAGCGTGCGTTTGATCCCATCGACCCGGCAGGCTGCCGGTGCGACAGGTTTGCGGCGCCCGGTCTGGCTTGAGCACCGTGGCCACCCCGAAGCGACCTGGTGTCGGGAACCATGGCGACAACGTGGTGGTCTGCAACGGGAGCGAGGTGCGGGTTTCCCGGGCGCATCGCTCGTCCTTGTCCTTGGGCTGTTCGACCGGCAGCGTGTCTGATGCTTCGTCATTCTGTTCGGTCTTGACTGCCTCGTAAGCTGCAGCGCTCGGGTTGCTGCTTGATGCGAAATGTATCGGCACATCCCGAAAGCCGGCCTCACCGTGAAAAACGGAGCGCTGCTTCGGTTCGGGCAAAGTCACTTGCCAATGTGGCGTAGGCCCGCCCGCGTGCTTGCGTGTTGACGGCCGCCAGGTCGATGCGGTGGCGGGCTCCTGCGTCAGCCGGTTGACCGACGCCCTTCCAGCTGAACTATTTCCCATCTGACATTCTCCCCAGGGTCATGTGCCGGCCGTGATCGTTCGTCGGCGAGCGCGCAGAGTGCCATCCGGCCATTCCACTCGCCGGCCCCTCACGTGCGCGGACTGCCGCATGAAATGCCCACTGCGTTCCAGGCGGCCAATTCCCCGGTCCATTGCGCGCGCCAGTGGCCTGAAGCTTTGAGTCAAGCAAGGCCATGGGGGCCTCCCGGGGTGGCTGTGGGCAGCTGCGGCTGGATGCGACTGGCCACCTGGACGGCGATATGCTGCGCCAGACTGGGGGAGCCTGACCCCGCCTTTGCGTCTGATGCGCCGGGGGACGACAGCTGCAGCGCCAGGGCGGCCTGCAGTTGCACGGAGAACTGTGCCGGGTTCAGGCCCTCCATGGCTGTGGCATCCACCGTCAGCTGGCCGATGCGCAGATGGACGATGCGGGGCGCGAGCGGGTGTTTCATGCGCTGCCTCCGGCCAGGCCGTCGTTAAAGCTGCGTTCAAGTTTGGCGTATTCGGCGCGCGCGGCGTCCAGCAGCAGGGCCTGCCCTATGCACCTTGGCCCGTCGGCCGCCTTGAAGGCTGCGTTCAGCACAATGCTGCGGATGTTGCCGCCGGCGACGTGCAGCCGGGCCAGCGCGGCGAAATCCACGTCGCCCATGGGCGCGCGTTCGGGGAACTGCCGGCGCCATAGCTGTTCGCGCGCCGCCAGATCGGGAAACGGAAAGGTGACAACGAAGCGAATGCGCCGCAGGAAGGCGCGGTCGAGCGCGCTCTTCATGTTGGTAGTGAGAATGGCCAGGCCGCGATAGGTCTCGACCCGCTGCAGCAGGTAAGCGACCTCGATGTTGGCGTAGCGGTCGTGGCTGTCCCTGACCTCGCTGCGCTTGCCGAAGAGTGCATCGGCCTCATCGAACAGCAGCACCGCGCCGCTGGACTCGGCGGCGTCGAACAGGCGCTTGAGATTCTTTTCGGTCTCGCCGATGTACTTGCTCACCAGCGTGGCCAGATCGACGCGGTAAAGATCGAGTTCGGCCTGCGCGGCAATCGCCTCGGCCGCCAGGGTCTTGCCCGTGCCTGATTCGCCCGCGAAGAGCGCCGTGAGGCCCTGGCCGCGCGCCTGCCGATCGCCGAATCCCCAGTCGCGGTACACACGCTCGCGGTGCACCAGGTGCCGCGAGATGTCGCGCAAGGCGCCGAGTTGCGCTGCGGGGAGCACCAGGTCGTCGAAGCTGGCGCCGCTGTCAATGCGCTGGGCCAGCGTGTCGAGCCCGCCGCGTGACGATGCGCGTGCGGCGGCCCAGACCGCGCTCGCGCGCTCGTTTCCCTTCAAGCTTGCCAGACTCTCGACGATGTTGTCGAGTGCGCTCGGTCCGAGCCGAAACTGCTGGCTCGCGCGGCGCAAGGCCGCCTCGATCTCGCCGTTTGCCGGCCCGGCCAGAGACGGTGCTTCGTTCTGTGTGAGCGCCACCAGACGCCAGCGCGCGATCAGGGCATCGAAGGCCTGGCGTGCGTCCAGGACCGGCCATTCGATGCGCAGTACGTGGCGTGCAAGTGGCAGCGCATGCAGGCCCGGTGAGGGTAGGCCGAGCCACAGAATCGCGCAGCGCAATTGTCCGGCCAAGCTGAGCGCCGCGGCCTCCCCGGTGTTGCCGACATTGAGCACCACGATGGCAGAATTGAGAGCGCCTTCGCGATCAATCAGGCGGGCCAGCAGCGCGATTTCGCCGGGGTTCCCGGGCAAGTCGGCCGACGCTATCCACAGGGCCGGCCGTTGCAGCGCAGCGATGGCCGCCAGCGCTCCATCGCGCAGCGCGGCCGCATCGGGCGGCTCGTTATACAGCACGATAAGCGGCCCGCGTTCGCCCTGGCTGTGTAATGCCATTGCCATGCGCGCAAGGAGCGGGTGTGCCTGCGGTGAGGCGGATTCTCCAGGGGCGATATACCGCGCGATGCCGCGCAGGCGGACATCACTCGCGCCAATGCCCATGATGAAGTGAAGAATCCGCTCGTCGATGCACAAGGCCGCCTCGGTCAGCAGCGGACCCGGCTCGGGCTCGACGAGCAGCCAGTAACGCAGTGCTGCATCGGGCGACAGTGCGTCCCAGTGCGGCTGGGCAAGCATGCCCAGAGCCAGGGCAAAGCTGGCGCGCCCGCTGCTGCCGGCATGCAGCGCCGCGACGGACTGGCGCAGCGCCGGATCAAGCTCGATGCCCGCGGTGAGCAGCAGCACTTCTTGCTCGAAAGGCGAGAGTCCGAACGCGCGCGCGCAGCTCAACAGGGCCGGCGTGAACCCCAGCGGGGCGTTGTCGGGTAGCGACGTCGTGGCGGAGATGTCGGCCATCGTCGCAGCGCCCGTGCCTGCGGCCGTCGTCTGGGCGAAGCGATCGCGCATGCGCGCCATCGCGGCGCCCAGCCATTGCTGGTTGGCCTTGGGCCAGCTCGGCAAGGATGGGATCGCGGCGAGGGTGGCTTCGTGTGGTGCATTCATGCCGGCACCGCCATTTGTTGTGATGCGTCGAAAACTGGCGCTGAACCCGTGCGGTCAAGCAGTACGCTGTCGGTGCCATCAACGCGCAGGCGCACCCAGTGATTGCCCGCAGCCACGCTGTCGGGAAACACGAACACCAGCGGAGCGGCGGCGCTGGCGCGCGGCAACGCCGCGGCCTCGGCGCCGTCGAGCATCAGCGTGGCGCGCTGCTCAAGCCGCACCTGCGGGCGGCTGTGCAGGGTGACGGTCACGCGCGACGGTATTCCGCCGCGCGTGGCACTGGCCGATGGCAGGCCGAGGCCAAGGTCTGCGGCTATCACCGGTGCGGGCGCGAGCACCAGCGGGATGGCGTTGGTTTCGCGCGGGCCAGGTTCACCCGTGGGCGTAAAGCCCAGGCTCAGCGACCACATTCCCGGCGCGAAGGACGTTTGGTCGGGTACGAGGTTGGGGAGTGCCACGGTGAGCCGCGTTCCCGCAGCGTTGGGCGCCGACGGTGTCAGTGTGATGGTGACGGGCGTGAGCCGGTGCGTGAGTCGCACCACGTGGCCGCTGCCAGCCAGGCGAATGCCATCGAGCGTGACGGTCTCGCCCAGCCGCGCACCGCTTTGTTTAGCCGGCGGTGTGGCGCTGAAGAGCGTGGGCAGCGGCGGCAACAGGTCGGGGTTGACGACGACACCGCGATCGCGCTGGCTGACGGGATCGACCGATCCGCGCGACAGCACTGGCAAGGGGGAGCTGCCCGGCTTGCTGCCCGCTATCAGCACCACCGAGACGTGATAAGCCACCGAGGGCCGGTAGTGCGACTGGATGGCTGACCAGAGCTTGCTCATCTCGTCGCTGCTCATCGCGGCGGGCGTGACCTTGATCAGCTCGACCTGGTCGGCGAGATCGCTCGCGGCCAGCGCCTGGAAGGCTGGCGGCAGCATGCTCACGTCGAGCGGGCTGGGGTTGAGGGCCCGGCGGATCGCGGCGCGGTCCAGCACCGGGCGCTCGTGCAGCAGGTGCATCGCGTAGCCCAGCAGTATTTCGGCCGTGAAATCGGCCCGGCCGTAAGCCGTGAGCAGGTAGTGAAGGTCGAGCGCAAGCGGGGCATTGGTCAGCCGCTCGCCGCTGGCGCTGCTGCGCGACGGCAAACCGGAATTGCTCCAGCCGGTGTTGGGCGTGACCTGGTGCAAAAAGAGGTTCAGCCGCAGCGACTCTTCGGCGTTGGTGAGGTCGATGGTGTCGGGCGCGACGGCGCTTACGGTGACGGTGCTGCCGATAGCCGCGCCGGCCTCGATCATGCCGTTGTCCAGCAGGTTGCGCAGCGTGGCGCTGACCGCGCCTATCGCCAGGGGCGAACTCATGACGAACCTCCACGGCCTGCGCGCTCGCGCTGGCGCAGGTAGTCCTTGAGCGACAAGCCCGGTGCGACCCGTGGCGTGGGCTGGGGTCGCGCGCGCGCTGTAGCCGCTGCCGGCGCGCGTACATCGATGCGGTCAATCGTCACATGCACGACGGTGGGTGCCTGGCTGGCTGAAGGGGCGGCAGCCCGTTGTGCAACGGTGGACTCCCGCAGCGGCGGGCTGACCCTGCCGGCTGCCCACGGCTCTGCAACTGCCTGCAGCGCGGGCATGGCGGCGCCTGCGTCCTGCTCGTGCTGAGGTCTGGCCGCCCCGGGTTTTGCAAGGCGCAGCACCGGCGATGAGGTGACGCCCGCCACATCGGCCTTGCCGTGAAGCGAAGCAGTCGCTGTCGGGCTGGCCTCTGGCCCCAGGCCGAATGGCAAACGTCCGGTCTGTGAAGTTGGCGAAGGTTGCGACGGTGGCCTTGGTGACAGGTGGTTGTTGGCGAAAATCGCCGTTCGCCCTTGCCGGGCCGGCTGATCGGCTGGCGCTGCCGTGAAGGCAGGCTGCGGCGTTTGCGTGGAGAATTCATCACCTGCTTGCGTTGACCTGTCCGCAAGAGAGGCCCTCCGCTCTGCTTCGACCGCCAGGCCCTGTGCTTCGCCTCGTGGCGCAAATCTTGGCGCCAATGCGGGACGAACGCTGCCGCTGGACGCGCTTGCGCCCGGCGCGAGCGCGTCCAGAAAGCGCACTGGGGCACGGGCGTGGTTGCCGGTCATCACGCTGCGCCTGCCAGTTGCAGATAAGCGGCGCGCCGCGTTGGGCTCAAGGCCAGCACCTGGTGCTCGCTCCAGCCGTAGGCCCGAGCAAGGGCATCCACGTCGAGCAGCAGGCGCTCGGCGCGCGCCTGAAGCTCTCGCCACACCACGTCAGCCACGTTCATGGGGGCCGCCCAGGCTTCGCCGCATTCCGGACAGACGACGTCAAAGCTCACGCTGGCGCCAGGCTCCAGTTCTTCCATGCGACAAGACAAGGCCTCGGCCACAGGCGCAGGCAGCGCCTGGGGGCTGCAAGGGCTGCCGTCGTCCCGCTCGCAGCGGATCACGCAACGCTGGAGCAGGATATCTGCAAAAGTAGCTTGCTCCTCGTCACTGAAATCCTCATGGAGTCGGCCAGCCTCGCGCAGATCGGCCGCGTCCGGAACGCGGAACTCAATGCGGTGTCCATGCGTTTGCAGCAACTGGGCTTGCGTGGCGTCTTCTCTGGGCAGCAATGCGCTGGACAGCACCTCGCAGTTGACGCCGAACTCCACCGCGACCGCGCAACGCGGGCAGTCGCACCGCAGCGCCTGCGCTGCGCCGAAGAGGCGCGCACGCAAGTTGAGCAGGGCCGCATTGCGTGCGCCCAGTGACGACACCGGTGAACCTGCGCCGCACGCGCCTAGCAGGGCATCGCCCCGTCCGGCAGGCATCGCTGCTGCTGCGCATTCCCACAAGGCCAGCAAATCGCCGGCTGCATGCGTTGTCGTCCCGGTGCTCATCGCTCATCCCATCGGCTGGGGTTTTCAGGCCGGCTCGGTGAAACTGGGCTCGGCCGGTTCGGTGACGTCGTAGTCACGTTCCCAGCCTTCGTTTTCGAGCTTCAGGGTCTGGATCGCCACCGCATTGGCATTGGCGTCAAGGTCGGGCAAGGCCTGGAATTCAGATACCCAGCAGCGGAATATCTTGTAGGCCAGGACGAGCTGGCCGGCCTCGTTGTAAACCTCCAGGATCAGGTCCTTGCGGAAGTCTTTCAGTGACACCTCCAGCCCCAGGCCGGAGCCGAAATTCCAGACCTTGTTGGCCCATTTCTCGAACTCGGTGTCATGCGTGACGCCGCGCTCCAGCGTGATGGCTTCAAACTTGGTGCGTCCCGGCGATTTGCGTCCGGTCGAAGGGTCGCCGCCTTCGCGGTGCTCGACGACTTCGGTGCTGCGCTTGAGCGCCGACACCTTGCTGACGCCCGCGACAAAGCGGCCGTCCCACTTCACGCGGAATTTGAAGTTCTTGTACGGGTCAAAGCGCTGCGGATTGACGGAAAACTGGGCCATGGTGCTTCTCCAGGGGGATGTTCAGTCAGGTGGGAATGTCGCCGGCTATCTGCTGTAGTGTCAGGATCACGAACTCGGCCGGCTTGAGCGGCGCGAAGCCGACGAGGATGTTCACAATGCCCAGGTTGATGTCGGCCTGGGTGGTGGTCTCGCGATCACACTTCACGAAGTAGGCTTCGCGCGGCGAGCGGCCCTGGAAAGCCCCCTGGCGGAACAAGCCCTGCAGAAAAGCGCCAATGTTCAGCCGGATCTGCGCCCACAGCGGTTCATCGTTGGGCTCGAACACCACCCACTGCGTGCCGCGATACAGGCTCTCCTCAAGGAACAGGGCCATGCGGCTCACCGGGACATACTTCCATTCCGAGCCGCGGTCGCTTTGCCCATGCATCGTGCGCGAGCCCCAGACCACGTTGCCGTAAACCGGCAAGGTCCGCAGGCAGTTGATTCCCAGCGGATTGAGCTGGCCGTTCTCGGCATCGCTCATCGTGATGGCCAGGCCGGTGGCGCCATTGAGCGAGGCTTCGCTGCCCGCAGGGGCTTTCCAGACGCCACGGCTGCTGTCGGTGCGGGCAAACACGCCCGCCACGAAACCGCTGGGCGGAAAAGCCACCAGCGCGTTGTCCTGCAAAGGGTCGGGCGCCTTGACCCACGGGAAGAAGACCGCCGAATGGTTGGCATCCGAACCCGTGAGCGACGACGGCAGGCCTGCATTCAGCGAAGTCACCGTGGCCGTGGACGAAGCGTCGGCGACGAGGAAGGCGCGCCGGCGCTTGCAGTGCCCCTGCAGCGTGCCCAGCGTGGCGGCATCGGTTTCGCCCGGGACGCAAAGTAGGTTGAAAATATCGATGCGGTCGGTCACCGTGCCAATGCCGAACTGCGCCAGCAGCGTCGTCTGGAAGCCGGCTGTGCCGGGAGCGAGAACGGTGCCCTCCGCACCGGCGGCAAGGTCGCTGGTGCCGGCCGGCGGTGGGGTATTGGCCGCGACCGTCACCTTGATGAAAGCCGAGCGCTCGTTGATCACGCTCTGGGCAAAGCGCGCATCGGTGCTGTTCATCGACAGGTTCTCGAAGCTCTCGACCACGGCATTGTTGTTGTTCTTGTCGAGCACTTCGAGCTTGAAGCGGGCGTTGTCGGGCGCAGGCCGTAGCGTGATGCGGAGGGCATAGCCGTCGCCCCACAGGCCGGGCGAACTGGCTTCGACCGTGAGCTGCCCGATGACCGCTTTAGAGGCCAGTGCCCCGGCGCCCGCCAGCCGCAGGATGTAGGCGTCCGCGCCGCCGTTGTCAAAGAAATGCCTGACGCCGTAGCCCAGCAGCGAACGCTTGTCGAGCGGCCCAAAAGCGCGCTGGTAGTCGCCAAAGCTGGAGATGCGCACCGCGCGGTCGGTCGGGCCCCGGCCGGACCAGCCGACGAAGAGCGCAATCGAGGTGGCCACGCCGGTAATCGTGCGCACGCCGCTTGATACCTCTTCAATGTAAACGCCGGGATAGGTCAAGGCCGATGGCATAGTGAGGCTCCTTGTTGCAGATGCGCGGGCTCGGATGGGTGAAAACAGCATCGCCGCGCGACAAGCTGTTGGGGTAGTGCTGATGCTGCTGCCGGTGTCATGGTTCTTGCGGATGTGTTTGCGGGTGTGTCCAGTCTTTCGAGTAAAGCGTCGTTCCGTCGGCCAGCGATTCCTGGCGCAAGTCGTGGGAGTCAACCAGCTGCTTCAAGGCCAGTTCCACATCAGGCAATGCAAGGGCTACACCATGAGCGCCTAGCCACCAGCGCGCCACACCGAGGGCCGAATCGGCCGCATGGGGATGACTGACAAGGTGATCAAGAATCGCGCGCATGAGATCAACATCTACCCGTGCGCCTTGGTCGTCGTTCAACGCGCCTCCTTTGAAAGAAAGACTCCCTTTCTCCGTGCTGTCAGTGGTAAGTTCCAGCAAGCATCATGCCAGAAAGATGAATACATCCAAGTGTTTGATTCATAAAGCTATTCTGCTGTTCGGTCTGAAGGGGATGGGTCATGAATGACCCACCTGAAATCCATAAGGCAGCTGGCTCAAAGCCGGGATTTGATGCGGTGAGCAGCTAATGGGCGGGTGCATAAAGGGGGTGGGTTCATGTTGACCCGGCTGGGTAAAATTTCACTCAGCTCTGGCCGACAATCGAGTCATGACCAAAACCTCGACCCACCTGAGAGCGGGCCAAAGTGGGGGCTGAGGGTGACATAGCGGGGCCGGCTCGCTAAACTGGCACGCATCATGAACACTGCCGTGCCTGGAGTCCATATCTACAGACTGCATGTATGGATATGCCAGATCAGCCCAATGATCTGGTGCCGCTTGCTGGTTCGTAGCGATTGCACTATCGCCGACCTGCACTACACGCTGCAAATTGCATTTGACTGGAGTGACGAGCATTTGAATCGATTCCAGATCCACGGTCAGGACTACGGTGTCTACCATGATGGTGGTCTGAGTTTTTCTACTGATCCCAGGCTGGTGCGACTGAGCGACTTCGTTTTTCCGCGTCAACGAGCGCTTCAGCTACGAGTACGACTTCACAGATTACTGGCTGCATACCATTCGCCTTGAGGCGATAGTGGTGCCGCAGAGCACAAAGAACTACCCCTGCTGCATCGGTGGCACACGATGCGCTCCGCCAGAAGACTGTGGCGGTGCAGAAGCCTTCATGGCACGCCGTGACGAGATTCCACTGCTGGCCGAAGAGCTATATGACGACATTCTTGACGACCTTGAGCGTAACGACATGCAGGCCATCCGGGGCCGGATTGAAGAAATCCGAGACCTGCAGGAATGGCTCAGCCTGGATGATTTTGATCGTGCCGCTGTCAATGGCCAACTCCAGCAGCGCATCCACAACATTGGGACTGATTTGTCGATGTAAAAGAAGGAGCTGGCCATGAAAATCCGCATACAGATGGTGTTTGAAGCAGAAAACGGCATCCCCGAGACCGTTGAGGAAGTCGCAGTGTTGGAGCGCGGGTCGTTGCGACCGGAGGAACTTGGCATCACCCTGGCAGAGTCCAAGATACTGCTCCACGGCATTCAGCAAACCATGGTGGGCGAACAAATTGAGCAATACCTTCTGCAGTTCAAGACTTGCGCGCACTGCGGGGCCGCCCGCACAAACAAAGGGCATCACAATATCAGCTACCGGACTCTTTTCGGAAAACTTGCTATCTATAGTCCTCGTCTTTATGACTGCGGCTGCCAAGGCTATCCCCGACGGAGTTCAAGCCCTTTGACAGCGCTATTGGATATGCATAGCTCGCCAGAGCTTTTGTATTTGCAGACGAAATTCGCCCCGCTGATGTCCTTTGGACTGAGTGTTGAATTGCTCACGGAAATATTGCCACTCACCGACGAGATAAATCCGCGTTCGATGCGTCGCCATTTGCAACGCATTGCCCAGCGTCTTGAAGGTGAACTTGGCGATGAGCGGCCACAGTTCATTGAAGGGACGCCGCACGACTGGGCAAAGCAACCCCCACCAGGACCCGCGTTTACAGTCGGCCTTGACGGTGGCTATGTTCACGCGGCGGATCAAAAGTCGAGGACCGAAGGTTGGTTCGAAGTCATTACTGGCAAAAGCATCCAGTCCGACGGTGGTGCCAAGGTGTTTGCCTTTGTCAACAAATACGACACCAAACCGAGGCGTCGTCTACACGAGCTACTGAAATCCCAGGGACTGCAGATGAACCAGGAGATCGTCTTCTTATCTGATGGTGGCGACACGGTGCGCGACATGCAGGCTCACCTAAGCCCACGATCG
Organism: Polaromonas sp.; assembly: GCA_046593295.1. Lineage (GTDB taxonomy): Bacteria > Pseudomonadota > Gammaproteobacteria > Burkholderiales > Burkholderiaceae_C > Polaromonas. The sequence continues at coordinate 27,072 of JBKJOH010000031.1, forward strand.
GAACATTTGCTCGACTGGTTTCACATCACCATGCGATTGACGTTGATGGGGCAGTTGGTCAAAGGCATGCAGACGGAGCTCCGATCGAGCGCTTGCCAAGGGACACAGTCCGTACTGGCCACTATGGAGAAGCATCGCGAGAGCGTGAAGTGGAACCTTTGGCACGGCAACGTCCCACATGCCCTGCAAAGAATTGGTGACTTGCAAGACGACTTGGCTATGCTGGACGAAAATCCGGAAAACAAGAGGAAGATGCAAAAGGCGGTAAAAGAGCTCTACGGCTATATCGAATCCAATAAAGCATTCATCCCCAATTATGGAGACCGCTACCGACACAAGGAAACGATTTCCACAGCGTTTGTCGAATCAACAGTGAACTACGTTGTCAGCAAACGGTTTGTAAAGAAACAGCAGATGCGCTGGACCCAGCGTGGCGCTCATTTATTGCTGCAGACACGGGTGCAGGTCTTAAATGGGGATTTGCGAAAATCGTTCTGCCGGTGGTACCCAAAAATGAAGTTGGATCAAACGGATTCAGTGCAAGAAACGCCTTGAAGGTTACAGCTTCCGGTTTGCCTCACTCTCACCAACTACCGGTAGTGGGTGTGTGTGACAACCCGATAAGCGCGGGTCAGTCCAGGTGTCGGATTTGAAAATCGAGGCTCGCGAGATCGGCCAGCAGCCAGCTCGCCGGCGCGCCGAGCCCGCCCACGCTGCCCGGATTCACCAGCCATGTCATGCTTCCAGTCACGGTCGGCTGCTGCAGCACGCTGGCCTTGTGCGAGTGGCCGCAGCAGACGATGTCGTAGTCACCGGTGCAGGCCAGGCCGTGCCCGTAGTGCGGATAGTGGGTGGCAAACAGCCGGCGCCCGGCCAGCACCAGGTCGATATCCGCGCCGTGGTAAGTGATCAGCCCATTCGACGAGGCGCACAGCTTCCACAGCGCAACCGAGTCGCCCATATTGTTGCCATGCACTACATGGATCGGCAAACCGAGTTGAATCAGCGGGCGCAAGGTCATGGCCCCGATCACGTCGCCGCAGTGGATGACGGCCTGCGCCCCATCCTGCTTGGCAGCAGCCACCGCCGCCGCCAGCATGGGGGCACGGTCATGGCTGTCGGAGACG
>JBKJOH010000196.1:0-2853 GCA_046593295.1 Polaromonas sp.
CCACCCGAATGATTTTACCGTACGCCCCCGCGGTGCCCAGTGCAGACGGCCATTCGAGGCAATAGGTTTCCAGCAGCACACGCCCGCCATTGACATCGTCGGCATCCAGGGAAGGGCGTATGCCCAGGTTCGCCACGCCGGGCAGGGGTTTATCGCCCAGGCCAAAAACCTGCACCGCGAAGATGCCGTTGGCAGCCGGGTTCCAGTGCGAGAAGCGCAAATTAAGGGTGCGAAACCCCAGTTCACGGCCCAGTTTGCGGCCATGTACAACGTGGCCCGAAATGCTGAAAGGCCGCCCCAGCAGGCTGGCAACCCGGCTCATGTTGCCGTGCCCCAATGCCTCGCGCACGGCGGAGCTTGAAACCCGCGTCTTATGCACCTCATAGCTGTTCATGCGGGCGACATCAAAACCGCGCTCATCGCCGGCTGCGTCCAGCATGGTGTAGTCGCCTGCGCGCTTGGCTCCAAAGCGAAAATCATCTCCAACCAGCACATATTTTGCGCCCAGGCCTTGCACCAGCACCTGGTCGATAAAGCTATTGGGCGACTGGCCTGAGAGCTGTGCATTGAACCGCAGCACAACGCACTGGTCTATGCCGCAACGCGCCAGCTCGGTGAGCTTGTCACGCAGGGTGACCACGCGGGCGGGGGCCAGTTCGGGCTTGCGGGCAAGGGCTGCAAAGTAGTCACGCGGGTGTGGCTCAAAGGTCATCACGCAACTCGGCACGCCGCGGTGCTGCGCTTCATTTTTAAGCAGGGCCAGTATGGCCTGGTGACCCCTGTGAACGCCATCAAAATTACCAATCGTCAGCGCGCACTCGGGTGCCAGCTGCGAATGGCTGTAACTGCGGAAGATTTTCATCAATCAATTATCGTTTTTATAGCGCGCTTGACAGTCGGGGCGGCCACTTGAGTATGGTTTATGCGGCGGATCAATTTATTTGTCTTGATTTCACTGTATATTGACACATATTCAGTCCAGCGATTTGTTCCCATGTATTTTGTCTACCATGATGGAGGTTCGTTTTGAAGGTCTTGAAGCTCTCAGCCCAGGGGTTGCCGCAATCGTGGATCAGCCTTGAAGAAGCCGTGCTGCACTACGCAGCCGATGAAGTGCGCTGGGAAATGGGCGCGCACGTTGCCACCTTCCACGGTGGGCACAACGCGATCACTGGCAACCAGTCAGTCATCTCGGTAAACAGCATCATTGGCACCAAGGGCGTGCCCAATATCAACCCTTTTGATTTAAAGCCGGGCCTGACCAACATCAAGCTGTTCGCCCGGGATCGCAATGTGTGCGCCTACTGTGGCGAGCATTTCCACGAAGAAGAATTGACCCGTGAGCATATCGTGCCGTTTGCGCAAAACGGCATTGACACCTGGATGAACGTTGTTACGGCCTGCCGCTCCTGCAACCACCGCAAAAGCAGCCGCACCCCGGAGCAAGCCAAAATGCCACTGCTATACACGCCCTACGTTCCCAGCCTGTGGGAAGACTTCATACTGCGCAACCGCCGCATCCTGGCGGATCAGATGGAGTTTTTGATGGCGCATGTGCCCAAGACGTCGCGGCTGCTGATTTAGCAGTATGTCAGCGTAAATTTGGCTTCAACGGTACGGATTCCGAAGCTGTTTTTTTCCGCGCCTCAAGCCGCTACAGCGGAGATATCGACCGACGGTGCCTGAAGGGTTTGGACTACATGGCTCGGATTCGACCAGCCGCAAGATAAGAACTCAGGCCAACGCTGGCTTTGCCGCAGCAGCCCGATGGTTTCTTTGTTTCAGCTAAGGAAAATCCATGAAAAATTTAACTGCTATGGCTCTTGGTACCGTACCTTTGTTGACCACTGGTGTGTCCTTCGCGCAGAGCGGAAACATGATGAATGGTGGCATGTGGGGCGGCGGGTGGATGGGCGGATACGGCGGGATGTGGATGCCTATCCTGTTCCTTGTTGTGCTGGTCGGCCTTGTAGTGTGGGTCGTCAAGCAAAAGGACAAGTGATGGCGGCCGCCAAGTATGCATTGCACTGAGAGGTGCCGTGCCTGCTTCGTGGCATTATTCATTCATCCTACAGATAGAGGTATCTCATGTATTACATCGTTGACACTGACAAATCATTTGACCAGGCGTCGACAGACCTTGACTCGGCAGTGAAAGGCCTGGGCTTCGGGGTACTGCATGTTCACGACCTGGGCGGCACACTTCGCAGCAAGGGCATTGCCTTTGATGAGGAATGCAAGATTTTTGAAATCTGCAATCCACATCAAGCTGCGAAAGTTTTGGCGACCGATATGCGACTGAACATGGCCTTGCCGTGCCGCATCTCGGGTTTTACCGAGAAAGGCAAAACCAAGATAGGCCTGATCAAGCCAGTGCCAATGCTTTCGGCGCTATCTCAGGATGCAGCGTTGCTGCAAGTGGCCAAGGAGGTTGAGGAAAAGTCGATCCAAATGGTTGACGAGGCGAAATGAGCACTCGCCGCCTGTTGAGCTTCATACGGGTCATTGCAGGTTAATCACCTACCCATTCACCATTCACCATTCACCATTCACCAGACCAAGGTTTGCATATTGAAAAGAAGACAGCTGTTTCAGTTTGCCGGCGTGGCGACTGTGGCTGGTGCCGGAGGGGCCGCCTGGATGTATTACGGATCGCCTTGTTCCACCGCGCTCGGTGGCGGGCCGTTTCGTCACTATCCTTTCGATCCGGTGGCTGTAGGTAACTTCCAGCAAAAGCTGTTCATCCCCGTGGGCAGCGGGCCGTTCGGCGTGCTTGATGTTGCCGGACCCCTGAAAATCAGCGCGACCGCGGCTAGCTTCCCGCTTCTGCCCGGCCGCGAATCGCCGTTCCTG
>JBKJOH010000099.1:0-3726 GCA_046593295.1 Polaromonas sp.
CATTGAGTGCGAAGGCAGGCATCTGCCGAAGGGCCAATCTGTTGCAGGTTTTGTCGCAGAGCTCCAGGACATGGGCTATAGCGCAAGCCTCGCCAGACCGGGTCTGTCGGAATTGCCCGCTTCTTCATTCCGGCAAGAATTGCATCAACCGCAGCTAGGCGACAGGTTTTGGGATGCCAAAAATTACTACAACAACTTCATATTCAGACCACTGTAAAGTCTACCGAACGGAGTCAAGACGCATCATTGAGTCCGCTGACAGAACTGATGTGGCGGCAGCTACAAACTCTGAGGCCTGCGGATTGACCACCGGTGTTCGACACTCCACGCCTTGTAATTAATACAAATGAATATATTGCTCACAGGATCGGAAGGGAACTTTGGTTCAGAGTTCCGCAGCCAGGCGATGGCCAAAAAACACGCCAATGTCATTTCTGTCAGCCGCAGTGGTTGGTCGGAAATTGATGAAAAACTGGCCTCAGCCGAGATAGTCGTTCATGCGGCAAGCGACCTGCGCACATCGGCCAGCTTGGCCCCATGCCGCCTGCTGGACTCGAACGTGATGTCCACGGCAACTTTGCTTGAAGCGTCGCGCCGGCATCGCGTCAAACGATTTGTCTTTCTCAGCAGCTGCGCGGTTTATGGGGAGGACATGCGAACCGGCGAGGACAGCCTGTGCTGCCCCATCAGCATCAACGGCATTTCCAAGCACCTGAACGAAAAACTGGTTGCCGAATTTTGCACGGCCAATGGCATTGAATATCAAATACTTCGCGTATTCAATACCTATGGCGGTCATGACAAGTTTTCGATTTTCAGCAAGCTGAGGCAGGCATTGCACAACTCTACCCCTTTCACTCTAAACAATGAAGGGCGAATGCTGCGTGACTTCATTCATGTGAAGGACGTGGCATCCATTGTGCTGAATTTATCCACTACGACGGTCAGCTACACCCACGTCAACATTGGTACAGGTATAGCCACAAAAATATCAAAGTTGGTTGTTATGGTGGCAAGGCGATTTCCGCAACTGATTGTTCAAAGTGGCGTTACGCAAGAGGCAGAGTATTCTCGTGCCGACACGACCAGGCTTCGTGAATTCTGGACCGAAGACTTCATTCGCATTGAAGACTACATACAGGATCATCTCTTTTTGCCTACCCGGCCATAGGCCTCATAGTATTTGGCTTTCGCGACATCCCAACTGTATTTTTGGGCGAACAAAAATCCGTTGCCTGCCAGCGTGCGGCTCAAAGCCTTATCAAACCATATCTGGCTCAATGCAGCAGCCATGCCATCAATGTCTTCAGGGTCAGGCAGCAAAATCGCATCAGCGTGATCGACCAGCAGGCTTCCCATGTTGTTATAGGGCTCGGTAGTGGTCACTACAGGCACATGTTTGGCCATCGCCTCTAGTAGCACCATCGGAAATACATCTTGCGTGGTGGGGTGTGCCAGGCAGTCCATCGCGGCATAGGCCTTTGGCATGTCACGCACAACGCCCATAAAGCGGCATGTTTTACCGCTACCCAGTGACTCAACCAAGTCCGTATATCGCTCCGCCTGGGCTGGATTCCCGATGACCATGATCTGCACGTCGAATGGTAAAAGCGCTACACCCTTGAGCAAGGTTCCAAGGCCTTTCTTTTTAAAATCGTGCCCTACAAATCCTACGGTCATAACCGCAGGATTCAAACCGAAACTTGTCCGCGCAGCGGCTTTTTCTAATGTAGAAAACTCTAGCTTTGGTATGTCTACGCCGGGAGGAACCACGCTGCTCGACGCTATGCCCGGCAGGATAGCCAGCGTCTCGTCATGCACAAACTGCGAGACAAAAACACTGTGATGACCAGCGCTGCACAAGCGCTTTTTTTCAATCCACAAATATGCAAGCAGCCTAGGGCTCAAGGCAATGCGAAGTGTACTCATACCCCTTTGCCTCAAGCTGGCATGAACGGTTTTGACGCTCACCGTATGCACATCACCATGCGTCACATTCTCATAGGAATGCACCACATCAAAACCGTGACGTGTGACGCGCTTGGTGTACCAGCTAAACCAGAGCTGATTGATCCAGCGGGTGCGAAAAGGCAGCTTGGGCACGGGGATGTGCTTAAAAAGCGCGGGAGACTCGTCAAACCCTTGCGATACAACCGTGATGTCGCACTCACCCAACATGGAGGTTGCCAGATAAACAGCATAGCTTTCAGCACCGCCGCCAATTCTTGAGAAATTACGGGAAAGAACGGCCAGCTTGGTTTTCATGTTGTGTAAGCGTTGCCAGCCCACCTGAGGCCGCGTTTGTCTTCGTATCGGGTTAAACACTTGAGCAACAGTTGCATCCAGGTGGTGGTGCGGCTGACCAGCACACGGGGCAAAAGCAGATCATCGGACTGCCCCTGAACCGCACGGCCCCGCACCGTCGTGGTAGCTGTCAGGTACCCCGCTGCTCTGACGTTTTGTACGGCAGTGGTGTTCAGGCCGCCATAGGGATAACAAAAATGCTGGACACCGCCCTTTTGTTTTATCAACGCTTCAAGTTGCGTCTTTGAGTACCCGATTTCAATGGCCTGCCCTGCTTCATCGAGTTGCTCTAGATTGGCATGCGTCAAGGTGTGCGATCCCACCTCCTGACCCGCATCAATCCAGGCCTGTAGTTCTTGTGCGTTCATCAGGGGAACCTGTTTGACACCACGTTCAATATCCCAGCTATTGCTTTGACCGACAAGACTGGTCACCACATAGCAGGTAGACGTAAACCCATAACGCTTCAGAACCGGCAAGGCGCAGCGCAGGTTGTTTTCGTAACCGTCGTCAAACGTGATGCCAAATACCTTGCCCTGACGCTCTCCCTTCAAATAGGGCATTAAATCACCCATGGACTTACCCATATACCCAAGTGCATTGAGCGCCGCCATTTGCCAGGAGAACGTGGTGGGTGACACGACAAGTCCGCGCATAGGCGAGCCTTTTGGGGGCTCTGCGTCCACCTGGTGATACATCAAAATTGGAATCGGGTGTTGGGACATTTTTTTCGGCAATTCAGATTAAAACGATATCGTATTGTTCCTGCGCCATGGCGGCTTCCGCCTGTAGCGAGATCGGCTTGCCGATGAAGTCGCTCAGTCCCGCCAGGTGCTGGCTTTCTTCATCGAGAAAAAGCTCAATGACTTTGGGCGAGGCCACCACACGAAACTCGCGCGGGTTGAACTGCCGGGCTTCCCTAAGGATCTCGCGCAGGATGTCATAGGTCACGCTACGGGCCGTCTTGACCACGCCCTTGCCCATGCATTCGGCACAGGGTTCACACAGCTGGTGCGCCAGCGACTCCCGCGTGCGCTTGCGCGTCATTTCGAGCAGGCCCAGTGCTGAAAAACCGTTGACATTGGTTTTGATGCGGTCACGCGCAAGCTGCTTCTTAAACTCAGCCAGCACGGCATCGCGATGGTTTTCCTTCATCATGTCAATGAAATCGACAATCACGATGCCGCCCAGGTTACGCAGGCGGAGTTGCCGGGCAATCGCCTGCGAAGCCTCCAGGTTGGTCTTGAAAATAGTGTCATCAAAATTGCGGGCACCGACAAAGCCCCCAGTGTTCACATCGACCGTCGTCAAGGCCTCGGTCTGGTCAATGATGAGATAGCCGCCCGATTTAAGATCCACCCTACGGCCCAACGCCCTTGCAATGTCCTCGTCGATATTAAACAAGTCAAAAATGGGGCGCTC
>JBKJOH010000310.1:0-5359 GCA_046593295.1 Polaromonas sp.
GCCGTATTTCGTGGCGAGGCGCAGGCCCCGCAAAAAATTGCTGCCATCGTCACCGCTGACCTGGAACGTAGCGGGGTCTTTCGCGCTATCGATACCGCAGGGCTTGTCGCTGACGAAAGCACCCGGCCAGACCTTGGTACATGGCGGCAAAAGGGTGCCGATGCACTGGTGACAGGCAGCGTCACGCCGCTGGCTGATGGTCGTTTCGATGTCCGTCTGCGGCTTTGGGATGTGGTGCGCGGGCAGGATTTGGGTGGGCAAAGCTATGCGGTGACATTGGCCGACTTGCGGCTTTCAGCGCACCGTATTTCAGATTTTGTGTATGAAAAACTGACTGGCGAAAAAGGTATTTTCTCGACCCGCATCGCCTATGTGACCAAGGCTGCAACGCGCTTCACGCTTTGGGTGGCCGACTCTGACGGTGAAAACGCACAGTCGGCTCTCGCCAGTCCCGAGCCGATTATTTCGCCCGCCTGGTCGCCCAACGGCTCGCAACTCGCCTATGTCTCCTTTGAGTCCCGCAAACCGGTGATTTACGCCCACGATGTGGCCACCGGCAAGCGTCGGCTGCTGGCAAATTTTAGGGGCTCCAATAGCGCACCGGCATGGTCGCCCGATGGCCGCCAGATTGTGGCCACGCTCAGTCGTGATGGTGGCTCACAGCTGTATGCGCTGGATGCCAATGGTGGTGAGCCACGCCGCCTCACGCAGTCGTCAAGCATTGATACAGAACCGGCTTTTTCCCCTGATGGAAAATACATCTACTTCGTGAGCGACCGGGGTGGTGCTCCACAGATATACCGCATGAGCCCGATGGGCAGCAATACCGAGCGTGTGACCTTCAACGGCTCGTACAACATATCGCCCGCCCTCAGTCCGGATGGACGCTGGCTGGCCTATGTCTCGCGGGTGGGTGGCGCTTTCAAGCTACAGGTGATGGAACTTGCCGGGGGCAGCATTGCTCAAATCACCGACACCACGGCAGACGAGAGCCCGAGTTTTGCACCCAATAGCCGCTTGATTGTTTATGCAACCCGTCAGCAAGGCCGTGAGGCCCTGATGACGACCACGTTGGACGGCAAGATCAAGGCCAGGCTGGCAGGTGCCACCGGAGATATTCGTGAGCCTGATTGGGGACCTTTTTCACGCTAGCTTTCTTAGCCACATCCTCAGCAGTTATCTGTCAAGTCCTACATCATTGCCAGCCAATCGCAGTAATACTCTTATTTATCCATTTTTGTTTTAACAGAGGTTATCCATGAAACGCATTTTTCTGTCTATTGTCTCGACTATGGTGCTGTCACTGGCCGTTATTTCCTGCGGCTCCAACGTCAAGCTTGACGATGTACCGGTTGAAAACCGCACCGCTACCGCCGTGGGTAACCAGGGTAGTACGGGTAATGCTTCTGCAAAGGGCGTTACGCCGGTAGAAATTGCCGGATCAAACTCTCTGGCTACCGGCCCTGCTGGTGTTACAAAGGTCATTTACTTTGACTACGACAGCTTTGCCATCAAGCCCGAATTTCAGGGTGCCGTTGAAGCGCATGCCCGCTATCTTGCGGCAAACAAAGCCCGTAAGCTGGCTGTCGAAGGCCACACCGACGAACGTGGTGGCCGCGAGTACAACCTGGCCTTGGGGCAAAAGCGGGCCGAGGCTGTACGCCGTGCGCTGGGCCTGCTGGGCGTTACCGATGCGCAGGTAGAGGCCGTGAGCTTTGGCAAGGAAAAACCTGCGGACACAGGCTCCGACGAGGTAGCCTTCGCCAAAAATCGTCGCGCTGAAATGAACTACCGTTAAAACGGGTGAAAATCTGTAAGCCTCAATCGGGGCGTGCAGACAATTCAAGACAGGCACTATGAGCATTCAACAAGTTGGGATTTTCCGCTCGCTACTGGGGTTTTCAGTGGCTTGCCTTCTGGCATTCAACGTACAGGCAGCCTTGTTCGATGATGACGAGGCTAGGCGCGCCATACTTGATCTGCGGCAAAAGTTTGAAGCCTCGCAGATTGAACTGCGTAAAACCAGCGACGACAACCTGCAACTGCGCCGCAGTCTGCTGGACTTGTCCAACCAGATCGAAGCTTTGCGCAGTGACCTTGCAAAACTGCGCGGCCAGGACGAGCAGCTTGCGCGTGACGTTGCAGAGATGCAGCGCAGGCAAAAAGACCTGAGCCAGGGGGTTGATGATCGGCTCAGGAAGTTTGAACCCGCAAAGGTCACGGTTGATGGTGTGGGGTTTGTCGCACAGCCTGCTGAAATCCGCGAGTTTGATGCAGCCCTGGCCACCATGCGCAAGGGTGATTTTGCAACTGCCCAGACTGCATTTCTTGATTTCTACAAGCGCTATCCGGACAGCGGCTACCAAGCTTCCATGCTGTTCTGGCTCGGCAATGCGCAGTATGCATTGCGCAGTTACCGCGAAGCCATCATCAACTTCAAGGCTTTGATAACGCTTGCGCCAGACCATTTGCGTGCGCCCGAGGCTTCGCTGTCGATTGCCAATTGCCAGCTTGAGTTGAAGGACACCCGGTCAGCCCGTAAAACGTTGGAAGACCTCATCAAGGTGTACCCACAGTCTGAGGCTGCCTCGGTCGCTAAAGACCGTTTGACCAAGCTGAAATAGATCCGGTCGGTAGCGGCCAGCGCCGTTTAATGTTCACCCCTAAAATCGGGCAATGGACATCACTCAACTCAACGCATTGACCACCCAGGTTCTCTGGGCGGCCTTTCTCCTTTCGGCGCTGTTTGGTGCCATTGCGCAGCGCACACACTTTTGCACCATGGGCGCAGTGAGCGACATCGTCAACATGGGCGACTGGACCCGTATGCGCATGTGGGGCATGGCGATGGGCGTTGCGATGATCGGGTTTTATACCCTGGCCGCTGCCGGGCTGATCGACCCGGCCAAAACGCTGTATGCCTCCAGCCGCTTTATCTGGCTGTCGGCCCTGGTTGGCGGTTTGCTGTTTGGTTTTGGCATGGTGTTGGCATCAGGCTGCGGCAGCAAAACGCTGGTGCGCATCGGCGGTGGCAACCTCAAGTCTGTGGTGGTGTTTGTCGTCATGGGAGTGGCTGCGTTTGCTACGCTCAAAGGCATCACTGCGGTTGTCCGGGTGGCTACAGTAGACCGCGTAGCCATTGATTTTGCAGCTAACGCAGCCTTGCCCAACTGGCTGTCTGCGACTGCCAGCCTGAGTGTGGCTGGTGCCGGACTCGCCCTAGCATTGGTGTTGGGGCTGGCGCTCATCATCTGGGCGCTGCTGGGGCGCGACTTTGTGCGCTTTGACAATTTACTGGCAGGTTGTGGTCTGGGCGCAGTGATTGTGGCGATGTGGTGGGTGAGCGGCCATCTTGGTCACGTAGCAGAACACCCTGAAACTTTGCAGGAGGCCTTTTTGGCCACCAACTCCGGCAGGACTGAGGCCTTGAGCTTTGTGTCCCCCCTGGCCTATAGCATCGACTGGCTCATGTTTTTCAGTGACAAAAGCAAGCTGCTGACCATTGGCATCGTGTCGGTGTTTGGCGTTGTGGCGGGCTCTGCAATCCACTCACTCGTCACCCGCAATTTTCGCTGGGAAGGTTTTCGCGATGCAGAAGACACGGCCAACCACCTGGTCGGCGCTGTGCTGATGGGCGTGGGCGGCGTGGCGGCCATGGGCTGTACCGTGGGGCAAGGGCTGTCGGGTATTTCGACCCTCAGCGCAACCAGCATCGTGGCGGTGGCAGCCATCGTTGCGGGCTGCGTAGCTGCTCTTAAATACCAGATCTGGCGGCTGGAAAAAAGCGTCTGATGACCGCTGCGGCAACACCAGACATTTCCCCCGCAGACCTTGACCGCCGCTTCGGCGGCCTCGTTCGGCTTTACGGCAGCGACGGTGCAAAAAAAATCCGGGCTGCGCATGTGATGGTGGTCGGCCTTGGTGGTGTCGGCTCATGGGCTGCCGAGGTCATGGCGCGTAGCGGTGTTGCCCGCTTGACGCTGATTGACCTTGATCACATCGCCGAGTCCAACATCAACCGGCAGGTTCATGCGCTTGACACCACGCTGGGCCAGGCTAAGGTCGAGGCCATGCGTGAACGCATTGCCCACATCAACCCCGACTGCGATGTGCGCTCCGTCGAAGAGTTTGTGGATGCGGACAACTGGCCTTCTATTTCCGGTCTGGATGGGCAAGCTGATGAAGTGGTCTCCATCATCGATGCCTGCGATCAGGTCAGGGCAAAAACGGCGATGGCCGCCTGGGCACTACAGCAAAACGCCAAAGGCAGCGGCTTGACAAAAATCAATTTTCTCAGCGTTGGTGCAGCCGGTGGCAAGCGTCACGCGCACAAGGTTGACGTTGAAGACCTGGCGCTGGTCACGCACGACCCGCTGCTGGCCCAACTGCGCTATCGACTGCGCAAGGAGCAGGGCGCTGCACGCAAGGGGAAAATCGGCATCACCTGCGTTTTCAGCCGTGAAGCCGTGATGCAGCCAGCATCGGATGGCGCTCGAGGCGATGGCAGTCTCAACTGCCACGGCTACGGCTCGGTTGTCAGTGTCACAGCCACCTTCGGTATTTGTGCTGCGGGCTGGCTGCTCGGCGAAATTGCTGCTTGAGTTTTTAAGAAGCCCTTGAAAATAACGCTATAATTCGAGGTTGTGCTGTTACCTAAGATCTAAGTAACAGCGCAGACCGGGAACTACCGAGAGTTAGTGCCTCGGGGCCTTAGCTCAGTTGGTAGAGCAGCGGACTTTTAATCCGTTTGTCGTGGGTTCGACCCCCGCAGGCCCCACCATTTACAAGCCGCATAGATACTAGTCCCGCAGCTATCGAATAGGTAGAACGGGGCTTTTTTCTTGGTGTCATTATTTCCCCGTGTAGCCACCATGTAGCCATCAGTACATGGTTTTGTACCGTGTAGCCGTCGTCTGTAGTTGTTGGCTTCGGCTGGGAATTGTCAGCGGCGCGTTAGCGGCGCTTCCCCCGGTATCGCGCGTGCGTCAGGGAGTTGCCCCCTTGGGGGGAAACGGATGGGACTAGACGCGCCAGGCTCAAAGCCGCGCAGCGGCAAGGCCTTGGGGTGGGCAAAGGGGGCAGACACAACATGATTGGCCGCAGGTCACTGACCAAACACACTGCGCGCAGCGCCTGACTAATGCCACGGCGCAGGCACACGACATTTTCCAGCGTAGGCCACTTTGCATAAGGCCATATTTAGAAACCCGCGAGGGCGCGCAGCGGTGCGGGGCATCAAGTGGAGCTCCAGCGGAACGACTGCACCGCACTTTCTAAATGGGGGCGTTATGTAAACCCGAAGGGCGGCGAAGCCGGTGGCCGTAGCGGGGGTGGGTCACAGGTGCCGGGAACAGCGGGG
>JBKJOH010000012.1:0-4635 GCA_046593295.1 Polaromonas sp.
AGCCTTTTTCGGGCAGATCTACATGTTTAGCGGTCTGATTTAAGTCTCGCCACCTGTGTCGCGCAGCCGCACGCTACACAGGACGCCAGCACCCTATTGTCTTGCCCCGGGTTAAGGTACCCAGCCTAGAGCCAGCCGATAAAATTATCTTTACAGCCTGGAATCTTTAACTTGCGTCAAAGACCCCTTGCCCAGCCCATCGGCCTGCTGTTGTAAAGCTCACAGGCAATTAAGCTGCGAGTGCGAAACGTTCGTCGTTTGCAGTTAGTTTTTTTGAATCAGTTTTACGAGCACACTCAGCTCGACATGCACCACACCGCGTCCGAACCCACGTCGAAACCAATGCAGCCCCAAGCGGGTAGTTTAAGCCATTCACAGTAAATTCAATAGCTTCAACAGCGCTGCTGGGGATTCGATCGTGGCATCGGCCTTCCAGCCTGCGGTATCGACCGCTGTGCCAAGGTAACCATAGGCTGCGGCGACAGTGGGCATACCGGCGGCACGGCCTGCGACGATGTCGCGTTCGTCGTCGCCAACATACACGCATCGCTCAGGCGCGACATCGAGCTGGCGTGCGGCTTCAAGCAAGGGGGCGGGGTGGGGTTTTGCGTGGGGTGTGGTGTCGCCACTGACGATGGATTGTGCGGTGTTGAACAAGGGCATGGCCTTGGTCAGCGGCAAGGTAAAGCGGACGGACTTATTGGTCACCACACCCCATTTGAGGCCGATCTGGGTGATACGGACTATGAGCTCTGCGACACCATCAAATGCATAGGTGCGCTCGGTCAAGCAAGCCTCGTAATTGACAAAAAATTCTTCCTTGAGCGCCTCGAAATCCGCGTCTTTTGGCGTGATGCCAAAAGCGATGCCAATCATGCCTCGCGCCCCCGCACCCGCCATGGGCCGATAGTGCGCAAGCGGCAGTGACGTGAGGCCGCGATCAGTACGCATTTTGTCGGCTGCTGCGCCCAGGTCGGGGGCGCTGTCTATCAGGGTTCCGTCTAGGTCGAACAGCACGGCGTCGATGTTGGCAAACATCCGGATTTCAGCCTTGACTCTTGAGGGTGGCAAACATGTAGTTGACGCTGGTATCTTCATCAAGCCAATAGTGCCGGGTCAAGGGGTTGTATTGAAGGCCCTTGGTTTGTTGTAAAGCCAGCCCGCTTGCGCGGCAATAGCCAGCCAGCTCGCTCGGTTTGATGAGCTTGGCGTATTCGTGTGTACCGCGCGGCAGCAGATTCAAAACGTATTCAGCCCCAACAATGGCAAACATGAAGGCCTTGGCGTTGCGGTTGATGGTGGAAAAAAAGACATGTCCACCGGGTTTGACCAGCACCGCACAGGCTTTGACGATGGACGACGGATCGGGCACGTGCTCCAACATTTCCATGCAGGTCACCACATCAAAGCTGGCGGGCTGCTCCAGCGCAAGGGTTTCAGCGCTGATTTCCTGGTATTTCACCCCCTCAGTCTGGGCTTCGAGCGCGTGAAGTTGTGCCACTTTCAAGGCCTTGGTGGCCAGGTCAATCCCCAGCACGTCGGCACCTTTGCGGGCCATCGAATCGGCCAAGATACCGCCGCCGCAACCCACATCCAACACGCGTTTGCCGTGTAAAGGTACCAGATTTTCGATCCAGGCCAGGCGTAGCGGATTGATCTGATGCAAAGGCCGGAACTCACTCTTCAAATCCCACCAGCGGTGGGCCAGGTCAGAGAATTTCGCCAGCTCGGCGGGGTCGAAATTGGTAGTGGTAGACATTGTTCGATTATCGCCCGGGCATAAAAAAACCGCGCCGTAGCGCGGTTTTTTTGAAGTAGTCCGGAAGGATTACTTGGTGGCGCGTGTACCAACCACTTCGATTTCCACGCGACGGTTCTTAGCGCGGCCTTCGGCGGTCTTGTTGTCAGCAACTGGCTGTTTCTCGCCTTTGCCTTCGGTGTAAACGCGGTTTTTCTCGATGCCTTTAGACACCAGATAAGCCTTGACAGCTTCTGAGCGGCGAACCGACAGCTTCTGGTTGTAGGTATCGCTGCCGACAGAGTCAGTGTGACCCACAGCAATGGTGGCTTCCAGATTGATGTCCTTGATCTTGCCGACCAGGTCATCCAGCTTGGCTTTGCCTTCTGGCTTGATGACAGACTTGTCAAAGTCAAAGAACGCATCTGCGGCATAGGTGACTTTGGTTGCCACGGTAGCTGGCGCTGGCGCTGGTGCTGGAGCAGGTGCTGGAGCAGGTGCTGGAGCAGCTACAGGAGCAGGAGCAGGAGCAGGAGGAACAATCGCGCCATCGCAGCCAGGAGCAGCGGTAGCCGGGGTCCAGAAGGCATCGCGCCAGCATAGTTCGTTTGTGCCGTTTTTCCACTGTAGTTCGTTGGAACCGTTTTTCCAGTTGTCGTTAGTTTGTGCGCCAGCGGCCGTAGCAATCGCTGCGGAAGCAAACAACATTGCCACTTTGTTGAGTTTTTTCATGGTTCTCCTCTAGAGAAAAGCCGCAGACTGGCTGCGATTAATAAGTTATACGCCGTAAGTGACCATCACTCAAAGCGTTACAGTTATTGTGCCACAGCCGATTGAAGGCACAAGCCCACAATCGTGTTCGTCTTATACAGACATCAGAATCTTTAGCGTTTGTTGCTACACCGCCACAATCGGGACACCTTAAACTCAGGCCTTAAAATCAGCGACCTGCCCAGAGCAGACCGCGACAAATTTCACCCAGGCCTCTCATGACCCAGTTTGCAAAAGAAACCCTGCCCATCAGTCTTGAAGAGGAAATGCGCCGCAGCTACCTTGATTACGCCATGAGCGTTATCGTGGGTCGCGCCCTGCCCGATGCCAGAGACGGACTCAAGCCGGTTCACAGGCGTGTGCTGTTCGCCATGCATGAGCTGAACAACGACTGGAATCGCCCCTACAAAAAATCGGCCCGTATTGTGGGCGACGTGATTGGCAAATATCACCCGCATGGTGACAGCGCGGTCTACGAAACGATCGTCCGCATGGCGCAAGATTTTTCGCTTCGCCACATGCTGGTTGACGGTCAGGGAAACTTCGGCTCCGTCGATGGTGACAACGCGGCGGCCATGCGTTACACCGAAATCCGGATGTCCAAGATTGCACACGAACTGCTTGCCGATCTGGACAAGGAGACTGTGGATTTTGGCCCCAACTACGATGGTAGCGAGAATGAACCGCTGGTCATGCCGGCCAGATTCCCGAACCTGCTGGTCAATGGTTCGTCGGGGATTGCTGTCGGCATGGCGACCAACATTCCGCCACACAACCTGAACGAATCCATTGATGCCTGCCTGCATCTTCTTAAAAATCCCGAGGCATCCATCGATGAGCTGATGGAAATCATCCCGGCACCGGACTTTCCAACGGCTGGCATTATTTACGGTATCAACGGAGTCAAGGACGGCTATCGCACCGGACGCGGCAAGGTGGTGATGCGTGCCAGGTGCCATTTTGAAGACATCGACAAAGGCCAGCGCCAGTCCATCATCGTTGACGAGCTCCCCTACCAGGTCAATAAAAAGACGCTTCAGGAGCGTATGGCCGAGTTGGTGCACGAAAAGAAAATCGAAGGCATCAGCCACATACAGGACGAAAGCGACAAGTCCGGAATGCGGCTGGTGATTGAACTCAAGCGCGGGGAAGTACCAGAGGTGGTGCTGAACAACCTCTACAAGCAGACCCAGTTGCAGGACACCTTCGGCATCAACATGGTGGCGCTGATTAATGGCCAACCCAAGCTGTGCAACCTGAAGGATTTGATTCAGGTCTTTTTGTCGCACCGTCGGGAAGTTGTCACGCGGCGCACCGTGTTCACACTGCGCAAGGCGCGTGAACGTGGCCATGTACTGGAAGGCCTTGCCGTTGCACTGGCCAACATTGATGAGTTCATCGCCATCATCCGCAACGCCCCCACGCCGCCCGTGGCAAAAGCCGAGCTGATGACAAGGCCTTGGGACAGCCAACTGGTTCGGGAAATGCTGACTCGCGCCCGGGCCGACGGTGGCGTGGTCAACGCCGATGACTACCGTCCGGACGGGCTTGAAAAGCTCTACGGCATGGGCAATGATGGCCTGTATCGGTTGTCAGACACCCAGGCGCAGGAAATTTTGCAGATGCGCCTGGCCCGCCTGACCGGCCTTGAGCAAGACAAAATTGTGGCTGAATACAAAGAAGTCATGGCAGAAATTGATGACCTGCTTGATA
The DNA here is from genome assembly GCA_046593295.1 of Polaromonas sp. Lineage (GTDB taxonomy): Bacteria > Pseudomonadota > Gammaproteobacteria > Burkholderiales > Burkholderiaceae_C > Polaromonas. The sequence goes on from JBKJOH010000012.1 coordinate 4,223, forward strand.
TTCTGGCCCGACCAGAGCGTGTGTCCGTCATCATCGGCGAAGAGCTTTCAGCCATCCGCCAGGAATTTGGGCAAACCAAACTGGGCGCTCGCCGCAGCCAGATCGAACACAGCTCGTTTGACCTGAGCACCGAGGACCTGATCACGCCGACCGACATGGTCGTCACGCTCAGCCACAGTGGCTATATCAAGAGCCAGCCACTGTCCGAGTACCGCGCGCAAAAGCGTGGCGGCCGTGGCAAACAGGCTACAGCGACCAAGGAAGACGACTGGATCGACCAGCTGTTCATCGCCAATACGCACGACTACATGCTGTGCTTCTCGAACCGCGGCCGCATGTACTGGCTCAAGGTGTGGGAAGTGCCGCAGGGTTCGCGCAATTCGCGCGGCAAACCGATCGTCAACATGTTCCCG
>JBKJOH010000079.1:0-3665 GCA_046593295.1 Polaromonas sp.
CTGCACCTTGGGCACACGGTCGTCTTCAATAAATTACGCCAACTCCAGGACCTCGGGCACACGGTGATTCCGTTGATCGGCGATTTCACCTCGATGATCGGTGACCCATCAGGCCGAAACGCCACGCGCCCGCCGCTGACGCGCGAGCAGATCGAAGCCAACGCGCAGACGTACTACCGCCAGGCCAGCATGGTGCTGGACCCGAGCAAGACCGAAATTCGCTACAACAGCGAGTGGTGCGACCCGCTGGGCGCGCGCGGCATGATCCAGCTGGCCTCGCGCTACACCGTCGCCCGCATGATGGAGCGCAATGACTTCAACGACCGCTTCAAGGCCGGCACGCCCATCAGCGTGCATGAGTTTTTGTACCCGCTGCTGCAGGGTTATGACTCGGTGGTGCTCAAGAGCGACCTGGAACTCGGCGGCACAGACCAGAAGTTCAACCTGCTGATGGGGCGTCACCTGCAGGTCGAATACGGGCAAGAGCCGCAGTGTATTTTGACGATGCCGCTACTGGAGGGCTTGGACAGTATCGAGAAGATGTCAAAAAGCAAAAACAACTACATCGGCATTTCAGAAGAGCCCAACAGCATGTATGCCAAAGTACTGAGCATTTCCGATGTGCTGATGTGGAAGTGGTACACCTTGCTGTCATTTAAAAGCGAAGCGGATATTGCAGCTCTCAAAGCTGAAGTAGCGGCGGGGCGCAACCCGAAAGATGCCAAGGTCGCACTGGCAAAAGAAATAACCACCCGCTTTCACTCGGCGCTTGCCGCAGATGCGGCGGAGCAGGACTTCATCAACCGCAGCAAGGGCGGCGTGCCGGATGAGATTGCCGAGCTCGCTTTATCCGGTGCGCCCATGGGAATAGCTGCGCTGTTGAAGGCAACTGGCCTTGCCAGCTCGGGCGGCGACGCCAGCCGATTGATTGAAGGCGGCGGTGTAAGGGTTGACTCAAACGTGGTCAGCGACAAGGCGCTCAAACTGGATGCGGGGATTTATGTGATGCAGGTCGGCAAGCGCAAGTTCGTGCGGGTGATGCTCAGTTAGCACTTGGCTTTTCTGTACAAGACATGTACAATAAATCACCATGCTAACCAATATTGATATTGATGAAGCCATTGCCCAAGAGGCCATGAGGCTCTCAGGCGCTAAAACCAAACGCGAGCTGGTTGACCGCGCCTTGCGCGAAATGGTTGCTAGGGCCAAGCGGCCCTCTATTCGTGAGCTGTTTGGCATGGGCGGCATTGCGCCCGACTATGACCCAAAAGCCCCCTGGGCGCGGGGCGCTGAGTCTGGGCAACATCGCGTTGAAGAACCCCGTGCGGGGTACGCAGTAACCCGTGCGGCAAACCTTGCAAATACCAAGCCTAAAACCAAACCTAAAAGCACACCCAAAGCCAAAACTAAAGTCACTGCCCCGGTTTCTAAAACTCGAAAATGATCCTGATCGACTCCTCGGTCTGGATAGATTGGCTGCGCGGGTCAGACACTGACGCTGTACGGTTTGTGCAGGCGCGGCAAGATGTTGAAGAGCTCGCGCTAACGCAAATGATTTATCTGGAAGTGCTGCAAGGTGCCGCTACTAGCCGCCAGTACGAAGCCATCAAGCGCGTGCTCTCCAAGCAAACCATGCTGGAACCACGGGACAGCCTTGAAACATTTGAAGCCGCAGCGCAACTCTACCGAACCGCACGGCGCAAAGGGCTAACCGTTCGCAAACCGGTTGATTGCCTGATTGCAGCGATTGCCCTTGAGCAGCGCGCTTTGCTTGTACACAATGACCGTGATTTTTTGGCACTGGCCAGTGCGGTGCCGCAGCTGGTGGTGTACCCCAGCCAGTCTCCGGTGCGCCCATGGGAATAGGTGCGGGTAACACTTTTTCAGAGAGTTATTGGGGTCAGAGCCCAAAAACTCCAAAATTCACATTGTCCGTGCTACCCAAAAACGTTACTTTTTGAACCACGCCTGTTTGGTAACATAAATTATGAAAACCGATTTTTACGTCGTGCTTGGCGTCCTGCCAGATGCCGAAGACGTTGTGATAAAGGCTGCTTACCGGGCTCTAGCTCAACGTTATCACCCTGATCGATGGGTAGGTGATGCGGCAGAAGCTCATCAGAGCATGACCCGCATCAATGAAGCCTACGAAGTTCTTGGCGACAAAGCGCGAAGAACTACCTACGACAAAGGCCGCGCCCGGTCACAGGCAGAGTACTCCCCCGAGGAAGAAGACGATAGGTCTGAGGCGTTTACCTCTGCCCTCAATGAGGTTGATAAACGCTGGGCCACTGCTTGTAGTATTTTTCCCGATTTGGTGCAGCTAAGAGCAAGACTTGCACGGATCAATACATCCTTGGCTTTCTCATTTGTCACCAGCCTTCTGGGAAGCAAGGGTTTTACAAATCGGGAAGCGTTCGCAGAGCACCTTGAGCAAGCCTTCCTTGAGAGACACTTCGGCAGCAATAAAGAGATTCTTAAGTTTGTCAGGCTTCTTATTTTTAGTGGCAACAGGGCTGCAGTGAAGGAACTAAATCAATTGGTCGATGTGATGGGGTCTGATGTTGACCCCATCCTTCTTATTCAACGGATAGAGAAGAAATTTGGAAGTCCGCGGGATCCGATGAAAAACGATGAGGTAGTTGGAAGAATTGATGAGGTATTTAGAAGAAGGGTGATTTTTATGAACTCTCCAGATTTCCCGAACGCCCGTTTGTTGGCCGCAAATCTTGGTTATAAAGTTGATGTATTCGCGGAGGGGTTTTTTAAACCAAATAGTTACAGAGCAAGTGGAAATAATGTACAACATGTCTTTGAATCCAAAGACAAATTCATTGGGTGGGTCAGAAAAAACCTGTGCTACGACTAGGCCCGGCGACCCATATCAGGAGGTTAAAGCCGCACCATGACAGTATCAAAATCGGTAACACTTTTTCGGGTGGCCATCGGTTGAGTCTTAGGCAAACCATCCAAAATTTAGATTGCCCGTGTTATTCCGAAAAAGTTACTTTTTGAACCACGCCAAAAAATCTATGAATACGGATTTTTAATGCCCAGGCCAGCCAATATCGCCACTTCGCGTGCCTCCATGGCTCTAGCATCCGCCGCACTGGTTTCGTGGTCCCAGCCCTGCGCGTGCAGCGTGCCATGCACCAGCAAATGGGCGTAATGCGCTTGCAGTGTTTTTTTATTTTCTTTCGCTTCCCTAGCAATGACGGGTGCGCACAACACCAGGTCAGCCGTGACGATGGGCGCTTGTGTGTAATCGAAAGTCAGCACGTTGGTGGCGTAATCTTTTTTCCGATAGTCGCGGTTCAGCGCCTGGCCTTCTTCGGCATCCACAATGCGCACCGTGATCTCGGCGTCGCTGCTCAGTGCGTGGCGAATCCAGCGCGCGACGCTGTGGCGCGGCAATGCGGCGCGGTGGCGTTTGGCATCTTTCAGGTCGCCAAACTGTAGCGAGAGCTGAAGGTTTTTAAGAGCCATTTTTACTCACGGTGCGGCTCCGGGAGCTGGTCTTGCGAGTGGGAAGTACAGGTATGTCGGCGTCAACTTCCACTCCCACTTCAATCGCATCGTCACGCAAGCTCGGTGTTTTGTCATACGCATCCACAATGCGCGCCACCAGCGGATGCCGCACCACGTCGGCACTGGTGAGCCGCGTG
>JBKJOH010000322.1:0-7425 GCA_046593295.1 Polaromonas sp.
GACCACAGCGCGGGCGGTGCTGACCCCGAAGTGCTGATGCAGGATCGCTTGCAAAAGGGTAAGGAGCGGCTGGACAATGCACTGGAGGCGCTGGCCCTGCTGTGCGAGCCGGTGCAGCCGTCCTCGGTTCAACCTGATCGCGAGCTGGCACACATCCACTACTTCTGCGGCAACACCGAGATTGCAACCGATCTGAAAGAGCGCGAGCCGCAACGCGTGGGCCTCTACAAAGCCACGGTTGCGCTGGTGCGGGCCTATGCCAACATCGCCGATGATCTGGAGCCCGCTGGTTACAGCCCTGCCGATGTGGGGCGCATCAAGCAGCAACTCAAAACCTATCTGGACGTGCGCGAGATCATCCGCAAGGCCAGCGGCGAAAGCCTGGACCTGAAAGCCTATGAGGCCGACATGCGGCACCTGATCGACACCTACATCGAAGCCAGCGAGCCGCGCAAGATTTCGTCCTTTGACGACATGGGCCTGCTGGAGCTGATCGTGCAAACCGGCATTGGCAACGCCGTTGCCTCCCAACTCGACGGCTTGAAGGGCAACAAGACGGCGGTGGCCGAGACGATTGAGAACAACGTCCGCAGCAAGATCATCAAAGAGCACCTGAACGACCCCAACTTTTACGCCAAAATGTCGGCGCTTCTGGACGAGATCATCAAGTTCCGCAAGGAAAAGGCGGACAAGTACGAGGAATACCTGAAGCGCATTGCCGACCTGGCGAAGCAGGTGCATGCCGGGCACGCTGACGATACGCCCGAACAACTGAAGAAGAGCCCGGCTCTGCGGGCGCTGTACAGCAACTTGAAAAAGCCAGACACCGCACCAGCGGCCCCACACCATGTGGCGGAAGCGCAGGCGGTCTATTTGGTGCCGGGTGACCCGGTGCTGACACTGGCCTTGAAGATTGACGCCACAGTGCGGGCCAAGCGGCCCGATGGCTGGCGCGGCATTCAGACCCGCGAGAACGTCATCAAAATGGCCTTGTTGCCGCTGCTGGGTAATGACGTGGCAGAGGTAGAGCGCATTTTTCTAATCATCATGCAACAAGGTGAATATTAATGGCCCCCACGCTTGTCACTCCGTGTACTGCGCTGCCCCCCGAGGGGACCGTCGCCCGCCTTGGGGCGGCCCGGCGGCGGGCGTTATGACGGCAAAGATTGAGCTGGGTGACATTGCGGTGGACGTGGTGTTGAAGGACATCAAGAACATCCACCTCAGTGTGTATACACCCCACGGTTCGGTGCGCATTGCCGCGCCACTGCGCATGCAGCTCGACACCATCCGCGTGTTCGCCATTTCCAAACTGGGGTGGATCAAACAGCAACAAAAGAAGCTGCGCGAGCAGGAGCGAGAGACCGAGCGTGAACATATTGAGCGTGAAAGTCACTATGTCTGGGGCAAGCGCTACCTGCTGACGGTACGGGAAGTGGATGCAGCACCCGCTATCGAACTCAAGCACAGCCGCATGGTTTTGAAAGTACGCCCCGGTGCCAGCGACTTGAACCGGCAGGCCGTGGTGGCGCAGTGGTATCGTGACCAGATCAAAGCCAGCATGCCGGCACTGCTGAAGAAGTGGGCGTCAAAAATGGGGGTGCAGGTAAACCGTGTCTTCGTGCAGAAGATGAAGACCAAGTGGGGCAGCTGCAACCCCGCCACCCGCAGCATCCGCCTCAATACCGACCTCGCCAAGAAGCCCGCGCAGTGCCTGGAGTACGTGGTGGTGCATGAACTGGCACACCTGCTGGAGCGCCATCACAACGAACGGTTCATCGGGCTGATGGATGCCCACATGCCGCATTGGCGCCAGCACCGGCAAACACTGAATCGCTCACCACTGGCGCATGAAGAGTGGGAGTATTGAGATCAATGCGAGCGGGTGACTTTTAAACCTCGCTAGCAACTTTTCGCCGTAAAGTCACTTAGGCTGCCACGGGGGATACACATTGGCCGATCTAGGAAGAATAAGTAGGCTCAACACAGCATCGTAATGTTCGGCGTGGATTTTCATCTCGCGCAGCGGCGTTGAGGAGTCAGCGTTTGGAAACCAAGCCGACGCGGGAATCTGCTGACCTTTTCGCTCATTCTTGATTTCATCGTTGGATGCCAAGGCTGTTTCTGGAACTGGAACAACGTTGCCGCGGGTACGGAAAAAGGCTCCTGCCTTGAGGGCAGGTTCGCTGGACCAAGCCCACTTCATAAAACCATCATTTGACATGACCAGCACTGCCTTCTCATCGGTGTACTGAAGCCATTTGAGAATGACGGCCGTTAGCGACACACCGTATCGGTCAGCACAGTGACCGAGCACGTCGAGATCAATGGTGCTGTTGCCGACCTGCTTGCGGTAGTCATCGAGAGGCATTAGTAGGTAGGATGCAAAAAGATCCGCCTGACCCTCTAAGTCCTTGTCATCTTGAGACCAGTGCAGCATGTCGTCATCGCTGCACTGGAACGAATCCCGGCTATGACGATGCAAGATGTAGTGACCAAGTTCATGCGCCTGAGTAAACCGCACCCGACCGGGAGACTTCAATCCTTGGTTGTAGAGGAGCAGCCATTCCTTTTTGCCGTCACTAGGAAACAACGCGCCTTCAAAGCCTTTGATGTCCGCCGCCTGTACCTGGGTTATCGGATCGGTCCAGCCAAAGATTTGCGCGGTTTCTTTTGCAAGCGCCGGCACATCCACCGGAAACCGTCCCACGCCGTGAGCCGTACTGAATATCTCGGCGATTTTCGCCAGCCGGTTTGCCGCTCGTTGCGGTGTCCACGGCTCTACCATTAGGATGGCTTCTTGAACGTGTTGAGAATTTTCCGAAGCTGCTCTTTTGCGTCAGGTTCAAGCTTCTGATATCCACGGAAAAAAGCTTCATCAAGATGTCGCTCTTCAGGCTCTCTCACATCTTCCTCGATGAAATAAGTAGCCGCGACACCCAGCGCATCGGCAAGGGCCGTTAGTTTTTCGGCAGATGGTCGTTGGGACTCCCGATTTTCGAGCTCCCATACATAGCTTTTGCTCAAGCCTGCAAGGCCAGCCAAACCTTCAAGTGTCAAGCCACGTTCTTTCCTGAGCGCGTGAAGCTTTTCCCCGAGACGTGTAGACATCTTTCCGTCTCCAATCCATCAGTTGAATACGCGTAGAGTACCACGGTACCGAACTTTTTATTTGACAAGTCGGGAAACAGGCGTAACATCCAGATTGTTCACGGTTCCGAACTTTTATTATGGATTCGTGGAAATAAGACCATTTTCACAAGGAAATCTGATGTCCCGCATCCATATTGATCACCGCGATATTGTCAAATTCGCAGACGAAAGAGTCAATCTGCCGAAAGACAAGGCAGACGAATACCGTGCGCAGGCACGGCGCCTGCGCGAAAGGCTGGAAGGCTATATCGGGGAGCACCCTGATTTTTCGCTGAAGCGCATTCAGCTCTCGGGCAGCTTGGCTAAAGGCACGGCACTTCGCTCCCTCAATGACATCGACATGGCGGTGTACGTAAGTGGCTCGGATGCGCCCCATGATCTGCGTGCACTTCTTGACTATCTCGCTGAGCGGCTTCGGAAAGCCTTCCCGAATTTCACGGCGGATCAAGTCAAACCGCAGACCTATTCGGTGACTGTCTCATTCAAGGGTACCGGATTGGACGTGGATGTTGTGCCAGTCCTGTATGCAGGACTGCCTGACTGGAGAGGCAACCTGATCAGCCAGGATGACGGGTCGTTTCTGGAGACCAGTATTCCTTTGCACTTGGAATTCGCGAAAAAGCGAAAGACTAAGAAGCCCAACGACTTTGCACAGGTGGTGCGGCTTGTGAAGTTCTGGGCTCGCCGAATGAAGCAGGAGCATGAGGATTTTCGCTTCAAGTCCTTCATGATCGAAATGATTCTCGCCAAGCTGTGCGATGACGGCACGGACTTCTCCGACTACCCAGAGGCCCTTCAGTCGTTTTTTACCTATGTCGCGAAATCAAACATGCGAGAGCGAATCGTGTTCGAGGACTACTACAAGGCGTCCGCGGTCGGCAAGCTGACCGATGTGGTGCAGATCATCGATCCGATCAATGCCATAAACAACGTAGCGCGCCTCTACAACGCGGAAAACGCAGATGCCATCGTGGAAGCGGCTCTTGATGCCGGAGAGGCAATTGATGCTGCGTTAGCCGCTCCTACCAAACAGTTGACTCTGCAGTACTGGCAGAAAGTCTTTGGCCCTTCATTTCAAGGTTGAATCACATGAGCTATAGCTTTACCGCCACTGAAACCAAAACTTTTACGCTTACGCACGCAAAGCATCTGGCTGCGAAAGTAGCCACCGATCTGAAGCGCATTCAGCGTTTGTATGGCCACCTTTCGGATACGGAAATCATTTTGTTTGAGAGCGAGGCCACCGAGTTGTTGCGGCAAGGGTATCTCGGAACAGTGACCTATGGGTTCAAACGGGATGGCGGTTGGATCGAGCCGACATTGCGTTACACCGCTCATGAGTTGGCGCAGAACGGCGGTGCTGACGATGACCCGGGGCGTGTGCCACCTGGAAAAAACGTCAGCGGGGCAGTATTTTACAGCTACCTCACTTACAGCACTGCCTGGGATGTTCTCACACCCGACCAGCGCGCGACGGTGAAATCACTGCTGCCCGTTCAGCGACTCGGTGCCTCGCAGCCTCAGGTCTCCAATGGGTACTTCGACGACGATAAAACATACTCGGCTGGCAGCCGATCACTGGGACGCGCAAGCGTGAGGAGCTATTGATGAGTGAACAAACCAACACTCAAGGGATTTTCGAGCGAGCGATTACCCTCCCTGATTCAGACGCCCAAGGCCGACTAGCACGGCTAGTAGGAATGGACGAGAAGATCAAGCGGTTGGCTAATATTCTCGGCATCCTTATCAATCCCGCAGGTCTCAAAAAATGGCATGCCAAGCATCATGCGGACGCTTCCGGGTTGCTGGAAACGGTGCTGCACCGACCGCCACTTGTTGTGCTTTGTGGCGACGTGGGCTCCGGCAAAACTGAACTGGCAGAAACTATCGGTGATCGTGTAGCCCGTCAAGAAGGCATCGACATTATCCTGCTCCCCTTAAGCCTTTCATCAAGAGGGCAGGGTCGCGTGGGGGAGATGACCCAACTGGTTTCGTCCGCATTCGAGCACACGTTCAATGAGGCATCCAAGTTGAAATCCTCAAAAGGTGGCGCACGCGGAGGCGTGATCCTGTTGGTGGACGAAGCCGACGCACTTGCGCAGTCGCGTGAATCTAAACAGATGCATCATGAAGACCGTGCAGGGGTCAATGCTTTCATTCGAGGCATCGACCGGCTCGCCAACGGCAGCCTGCCAGCGGTCGTGTTGATGTGCACGAATAGGCTGAATGCACTTGACCCCGCTGTACGTCGACGAGCAGCGGATATCCTGGTATTTGAACGCCCCGATGCCCAGCAACGGCTGGAGGTTCTGTCGCGCCGCCTGGCTGGAAGTGGGTTGAGCAAGACTCAACTGCAGGAACTGGTGGTGGCGACCGGCGAACAATCAAAGCGCCCCTACGGATTCACATACTCTGACATCACGCAACGCCTTTTGCCTGCCATCGTCTTGGATGCCTACCCAGAGGGTCCCATAACTTCATCGCGGGCACTTGAGCTGGCGAGGTCCGTTTTGCCCACGCCACCGTTTAAAGACAACTGAGTTGAGACATCAGCGTCGCGAGTTAAAAGGATAAACATGACTCAAGCAGTAGCGGTCCGCCGGGATGGTGATGCTTTTCAGGCCCGAATCTTCTGGCGGAAGGCGGCTTGCTTGCTCGATCCACGCAGCAATGTGCAGCGCGTCGGATTCGAGTCTGGGCCAAGAGGGTTCGATGACGTCTGGGTTGCCTATGAAGCTGGTCGCGCCCCAAACGATCTGGATGGCAACTCTATCCTGCGAGAGCATATTCAGTGCAAGTACCACGTCTCGGTCAATGATTTTGGACATGCGGACCTGATCAACCCTGAATGGATCAACGCCAACAAGGTTTCCCTGTTGCAACGTGCACGGGCAGCACAAGTGATTCACGCGCCCGGTGGAAGCGGAGCGCGCTTCAAGCTGGTCACTAACTGGCGGGTCGGTCAGGCCGATTTGCTACGCCGCTACATCTGTCAGAAGTCCAAGACTCTTCGACTGAAAGACTTGTTCAATGGCAAGGGAGACACCTCTGACGCTGGTAAGGTCCGGAAACTCTGGCGTGAACACTTGGGAATCGATGACATTGAGCTTCTTCTGCTGGCGCGGACGCTGGCTTTTGATACCGACATGACATCCCTAGACGATCACCGCGACAACCTGGACCTGCTTTTTGAAAATGTCGGACTGGCACGTGTTGCCCCCAGTGAGAGTAGTTTCATTTACGACGATGTGGCGTATCAGTGGTTGGCTCAAGGTCGACTGGAATTTGACCGCGAAACATTCCGGGCAGCGTGCAAGAAAGAAGACTTGCTGGCGAGCGACGGCAAGGCGCGTTTTGTTTGGGGGGTAAAGTCCTTCGAGCATCCATTTGATCGCTTGGAAGAGCGGTGTACGGCAGTCCTCGACCTTGTGCCCCAGTTTGATGAGCGATCACTTCGGAGTTCGGCCGACTGGGCCAGCGATCTTTATCCGAAGCTCAAAGCGTTCTTGCATGCTGCCGCGAAGGATCATGACCATTTACGGCTGATTTTGGACACGCACGTAACGTTGGCATACGCTGCCGGATCAGTCCTTAATATCAAAGCCGGTCGTAATGTAGAGCTCGAACAGCGAACTCTCCATCGTTGCGTCTGGCGGTCTAGCGACACGCCGTCCGATCCGTCGTGGGCGAAGTGGGATTTCTGGATTGAAGACCTGGGCAATGGCGAAAGCGAAATGGCGGTGGCAGTATCTTTGACGCATGAAGTAGGCCCAGCCGTTAAGGCCTATATCGCGAAGGAAATGCCCGGAGTGGGAAACCTACTTATTGCGCGACCCACGACTGGACCTGGTGCTAAATCTGTTGCATGTGGTCAGCATGCGTTCGAGCTGGCGGAAGGACTGGCGCTTAAAGTAAATCAGGCGCGAGTATTAAGCAAACCTCGTTTGCATCTTTTTATCTCTGCACCGAACTCGTTTACGTTCTTTTTGGGACAAAGGCAGCAGGGCTTAGGGCAAACAACCCTCTATGAGTTTGATTTTGAAGGTGGACATGGCGGGAGCTACAAGCCTTCTCTAAGCCTTCCGTTGTGATAGGCCGCCTCAGCTACTACATCCGCGTTGGAGTGGCGATGAATGAACTGCCCATATATCCCGGCCAAACGTCTGAGGGGTGGGGGGTGGCCGGGGTGTTGAAGGGTTCCCTAGTCTCCACATTCGTGCATTTTTGCGCAGCAAAATTTCGGCGCAAAAATTTGGTGTAAGACAAAAGACA